>JAMDEM010000025.1 GCA_023486985.1 Bacillota bacterium | reverse complement strand
ATCTCAGCATCAATTAGAGTCTGTCCAAATTGTATCAGCTTTGGATCATTCAAAAATATACCTCCCTCGCCCCAACCCTTTCTTCCCTCCCATAACCTTCTACCGGGGAGAGGGTTATGGGAGGGAAGAAAGAAAGAGCTAAGAACTCAAATTTATTTTTTGAAAAATTTTTGAAATCTCTTCTCCAAGCTTTCGAGGGTCAAAGGGCTTGCATATATGTGCCACTGCACCCATCTTCAATCCTTCATCAGAGTCTTCGCTCCTAAAACAGGCAGACATAAAAACAACCGGGATAGAAGCAGTTTCAGGATTTTTTTTGAGCTCGCGCATAACATCATAGCCGCTCATCTGGGGCATTATAACATCAAGAAGAACAAGGTCCGGCTTTTCTTTTGAAGCAAGTTCCAGAGCTTCACGCCCGTTTTTAGCAGTAATCAGTTCAAACATTTCTTTCGATTTAAGGCTTATAGTAACAAGCTGCCTGAGGCTTGGCTCATCTTCAACCAGAAGTATCTTTTTCTTTGACGTCATGCCATCATACCTTCTTTTGCTGTTCTTTCTTTTGCATCTCTTTTTCAAGCACTTTTTTTACTTTTTCAAGAAGTTCAGCCGGTGAAATTTTTGATTTTGAAACAAACTCGGTAGCGCCAACCGACCTTGCTTTCTCAACAAGATTTTCCTGCCAGAGATTTGAAACTATAAGTACCGGAACGCCTCTGAAATCTTCAGTTTCTTTCAGTTTCTGGCATAATTCAAAGCCGTCCATGCCCCCCGGTATCATAACATCCAGGATTACCAGGGACGGCTTTTCGCTTCGTACTTATAGTTTCAAATCTCTGGCAGATGTGGCAAGAACAACTGTATACTCGGCTTTTCTAAGTTTATCTGCCCAGAGCCGGGCGATAAATTCATTATCTTCTACGATAAGAACCTTTGCCCTGTCTTCTTCTTTTCTTCTGGGAAAAGCGAATGAAATGAAAGTTTTCCCTGCCGGGTCAGCCTCCATCCATATTTTGCCTTCGTGCATCTCTATTATAGTCTTTGCAATGGGAAAGCCCAGCCCCAGCTCCCGGTCATCCTCTGAAGACGCCTTTTCATTTTGATAAAATCCCTGAAAAACAAGAGGGATTAAATCAGGCGCCATTTCAAGAACATTATCCCTGAAAGTTATGTAAAAGTCCTCCCCTCTTGAAACAAGAGAAACCCGGACCCTGGAAGAAGCCGGAAGAAGCTTTACATAATCATTCAAAAGATAAAAAAGAGCCTTGCTCATTACTGCACTGTCCGCAAATACCGGAGACTCCTTAAGATTAATCTCGCAATCTATTGTTATTCCTTTTTTCCGGGCGGCATCGTCAATATTTTTAATAGAGTTTAAAATAATACTTTTAAGGTCAACCGTGGCTTTTTTAGGAATTATATGCCCCGCCCAGAGAAGCAAAAACTCAGAAACCTCTTCCATGACCCCCTGAACTTTGCCCACGCTTTTATTGATAATGTTAAGATAGTCTCTTTGCTCGGGCGAAATTTCGCCGGCATCGCCGTCCAGCATGACAGAAACATAACCGCCGATAACAGTAAGACTGGTACGGGCATCATGAAAAAATTTTTTAAATACGGCGTTAGCTTGAATAAGCTTCTCTTTTAACTCGTCCATAAACATCTCTTTATATATTACTATGAATTATGCCCAAAAGCAAATAAATTATGCTATCATATTTATAAAAAAAACAACTTGTTTGAAATTGCTTCGGGGCTTTGCCCCTCGCAATGACCCTCAGGGAATGAGTTTTTTAATATCCTCTATTTCCTCTTCCTTAAGCAGTCCTGCAAGATCTGCAAGAACAATCAGTTTGTTTTCGTCCCGGTAAACACCCCTGATAAGACTACGGTCCATCCCGGCAATGAATTTTGGGGGAGGCTCAATGTCCGGTGTGTCTATCTCAATAACTTTCTCCAGGAAGTCGCATATTATTCCAAATCTGAAAGAGTCTTTTTTAAGCACAATAACCCTTGTATCATAAGAAAATGGGGCTGTTTTTCTGCTTATTCTTTCCCTGATATCAGCCAGAATTATAAAATTTCCTCTAATGTTTAACTGCCCCATAATATACGCGGGGGCATCGGGTATCGGCGTTACAGCCATCATTGGAAGAACCTGTGCTACCTCATCGGTTCTTATTCCAAAAGCGCTGCTGCCGATATATGTTACCAGAAACCTCACTATATCCTCCTGAAAATGACTCTTTGCCCGTTCGGGAACGGGCGCTTATCCTTATAGCGCCGGTTTAGGCACGAATTTATTTATAATATCAACTATTTCTTTCCTGGTCATTGTCCCTTTTCTGATATAGGAACTTGCCCCTGCCTCAAGCCCTTTTTTAATCAATTCCTGATCGGAAAAGATGCTCATTATTATGACAGGCAGCCTCTTAAACCTTTTGCTTCCCTTTAAATATTTTATCAGGTTAATGCCGTCCATCCTGGGCATCTGAACATCGGTTATAACCAGGTCAAACTTTTGTTCATCAAGAATCCTTACCGCTTCCTCCCCGTCTGACGCAGCATGAACCTCAAATCCGAAATCTTCAAGCATTGTCTTTGTAAGCTGGCGGGAAACAAAAGAATCCTCTACAAGCAGGATGCTGGGTCCCGCCTGCCCTTCATTTTCTATACCTATTTTTATCTCTGCGGATGATACCACACTGTATTCAGAGAGAAGTTTTATAATTTCCGGAACATCCAGAATAAGGGCAAGCTCGCCTGTGCCAAGAACTGCTGCTCCGGCAAAGTTAACCGAACCTTTTAAAATGCCGCCCAGTCCCCTTGCCACCACATCCTGATGGCCGATAATCCGGTCAATGATTAATCCAAATCTTCTCTCCAGCGAGCGGACAACTACAGCAAGCAGATTGCCGCCATCAGGTACATTAATTTCTCCTTCGATGCCGAGAAGAGAACCCAGATAAGCAAGATTCATTAATTTTCCTTCTTCTTCAACCGCCAGCTTATCGCCCGTCTGCATAATGTCGTTTATATTTACCACAGTTACTTCATCTATAAATATTGAGGGCAGGCAAAAAATCTGGCCCGCGCCTGCTTCCACCACAAGTACATTTATTGATACCATTGTAAGCGGAACCTTCAGGCGAAAAATGGTCCCCTTTTCCATGCTTGTTTCAATTTCAATAGAACCGCGTAATTTCTCAATCTGATTCTTTACAACATCCATCCCCACGCCTCTTCCGGAAATGGTTGTAACTTTGTCAGCCGTTGAAAAACCCGGCATAAAAATAAAATTCAGAACTTCATCATCCGATACCTGGGAAGAAGCCCCTTCTTTTAAAAACCCTCCTTCTAACGCCTTCTGGCGCACCTTGTTTCTGTCTATTCCCTTGCCGTCGTCTGATATTTCAATTACCACCTGGTTTCCCTTGGTGGTAGCTGAAAGCTTTATTGTCCCATAAGGAGGCTTTCCTCTTTTTTTCCTCTCTTCCGGCATCTCGATTCCGTGATCCACTGCATTCCTGACAAGATGCATCATGGGATCGGTAATTTCTTCCAGAATCCGCCTGTCAAGCTCCGTTTTTTCCCCTTCAAGTTCAAGTCTTATATCCTTTCCCTGACTTTTTGAAATATCCCTGATCATTCTCGGGTAAGATTCAAAAAGCTTTGAAACAGGTACCATCCTTACTTTCAGCACTTCTTCCTGGAGGGATTTTAAAGATGCGTCCCGTCTTAGATTGGCGTTATAAAGCCTGCGGAATAAATTATCACCGTCTTCCGATACGAAATTCAGAATCTTCTCTATTAACTGAAAGACAAAACTAAACTTTGAATTGCTGAAAATCTCCCGCATTGCTTTGTCTTCCTTAATATCGGCAAGAAGTTTGGCAATTTCTCTTCTGGAATCACGGGAAAAACTGATAAGCCTTTCCAGTTTCTTTAATTCTTCTTCCTGAGAATTTTGAATCGTTGCTATCTCTCCCACCAGGTTTGCCATCCGGTCAAGCTTGGAAAGGCTTACCCGCAGAGCCTCCTCAGGCTTGAATATTTTTACCGGAACAACTGCTATGCCTGCCTCTGCTGCTTCAACGGGAACTTCTTTTGCTTCAAGAACAACTTTAAGTTTTTCCACCACAGGAGGAATTATATTGCGGTCCGGCCTGCCTTCCCGGGCATCAGTATAAACTTCCTTTAAAGCATCAAGGCACTGAAAAAATAAATCTATGAGATTCTCTGTAATCCTCAGTTCACGTTTTCTTGCCTTATCAAGAATATCTTCCATGCTGTGCCCCAGCTTTGTTACCGTTGGATATCCAAAACTGGAACCAGAACCCTTTAAACTGTGGGCAACCCTGAAAATGGAATCAATAAGCTCTTTGCTGTCAGGATTTTTCTCAAGTTCAAGCAGTCCCGTGGTAAGCTCCTGAATTTTTTCCTGAGAATCTGATATAAATATTTCTCTCACTTCATCCAGGAACTTTTCTTTCTCGGCTTCTTCTTCAGGAGTGAGAGGTTTTTCCGCTTCTGCCTCTGCAATTTCTCCGGGAATTCCAAGCCTGGCAATCTGGATATTTGGAAGGGGAATAAATTTTTCAACTTCTTCAATGCCTGCATCGGTGGAAAGAATAAACTTAAAATAAAAATCAAACCCCTCGGGTATCTTTGAGATACCTGAAGAGCAAATCACTTTGCCCAGCATCTTAAGAGAATTATTCAGGCGGTCAATGAGTTGAAAATCTTCTTTTTTGGACGGCAGGGAAATTTCATATATTTTATTTCCCTGCTTTTTTCCCTCCAGAAGCTGGTTAATCTGAAGGTTGCTCATAACTTCTGTTATCTCGGAAGTCAGGTTGGGAAATTCCGCAAAAAGTTTTTCTCTTATTTTAAACCGGACGTTTTTTAAAAAATCTTCAAGAACATCCGGCCTGCTGCCAGCCGCAAAATCATCCTTCCCCGCCATAAAGCGGTCAAGGCTCTCCTTGATAAGGTCAACATTTTTAAGAAGAATATCTTCAAAATCCGAATTAAATTCAACGTTTTTCTTTTTGATAAGTCCGAAGGCTTCCTCAAGGGATGAGGAAAGTCTTGTAAGGGAGGTTAAGCTCATCATGCTGCCTGAACCTTTAAGAGTGTGGGCAGACCTTAAAATCTCATCAACAATGGATTCTTCCGGACTTTTCCCGAAATCAAGAATGCCTTTAGTGATGGAATCAAGGTGACGGAAGGATTCCTCAATAAACTTTAATTTTTCTTCTTCCGTAGGCTCCCAGAATTCTGACATTAAGAAACACCTGAGAATTTAAACTGGGCTGTAAGCTCCTGTATCAGCATTGCAAGGGAATTAAGGTCTTCCACAGCCTTTACCATCTGTTTTGCAGCTGAAGCAGTCTGCTTCATGCCCGCATTAATTTCATTGGTTGCTCCTATCACCTGTTCTGTTGATGTATCCTGCTGCTCCACCACCCGGTATATCTGCTTTATGGAGTCAACCGTGCTGTTCATCATATTTTTAATGTCATAAAACACTTCTCCGCCCTGGCTGGCAAGTATTACCGCCTGGTCATTTATTCTTATATTATCTTCAGTTGCCACTACAACGGCGTTGGTTGATGACTGCATATCCTCTATCACACGGGTAATTTCATCGGTTGATTTTTTTGTCTGTTCGGCAAGTTTCCCGATTTCCGATGCAACCACGGCAAAGCCTTTTCCCTGCTCGCCGGCTCTTGCTGCCTCAATTGCGGCATTGAGAGCAAGAAGATTTATCTGGGCTGTGATATCCTTTATGGTTGTTATAATTTTGCCGATTTCCGTGGAACGTTCGGCAAGAATGGAAATTCTCTGAGCGGTAATCTGAGTTCTGTTTTTAATCTCATCAAGATTTTGGAAAGTCTTTTCCACTCCTCTCATACCCTCGTTGACCAGATCCTGTGTTTTTATTGCCAGCTGTGATACATCCCGTGCCCTTGCGGCAACCTGCTTCTGGGAAGCGGAAAGCTCATTGATTGTTGTAGCTGCCTGACTGACGGCGGAAGACTGCTGATTTGTCGTGGTTTCAAGCTGGCGGGTAGCGGAAAGAATCTGATTTGATGCCGTGGATACCTGATTTGATGCTTCAACAATCTTGCCGATAACCACTCTCAGCTTTAAAACCATCTCCCGGAAAGCCTTTCCAATCAAGTCTCTCTCACTTTTAGGAGAAACATGTATATCAAGATTGCCTTCGGCAAATTTGCTGAGGTTATCAGAAATCTCCTTCAGATAATTAATCAAACGGCTGAAGGAAGTCATCAGTTTTGCAACCTCATCATTTCCGCTTGTATTTATTCTTTGATTTATGTCACCCTGTATAAGAGCTTCGGTAACAGTGGCGGCATCCTTAAGAGGCTTTACGACTCTCCTGCTCACATAGGCAATCTTGAT
>JAMDEM010000079.1:1338-6534 GCA_023486985.1 Bacillota bacterium | reverse complement strand
ATTAGCAAGGGAATTCAAAAGCTCTACTTCCCTTGATGTAAAATTCATCTGTTCCTCTGAGGCGCAGACAAGAACTCCTATTACTCTTGTACCGATTTTAAGAGGTACAACAATTTCTGACGATACTCTCTGAAGCTCCCTGGGAAAATAATCAAATCTTTTGTCCTTTTCAAGATTCTCGGCAATCTGCAACATTCCGGTCTGGGCAACTTCTCCGACTATTCCCTCGCCTACTTTAAGGGGGATAAGAGGAATAATTTCCTCTTTTACGCCGACCGAGGCTTTTATGACAAGTTCATCAGAATCTTCGTCAAGAAGCCTTAAAGTTGATATGTTGGTGCAAGCCATCTGGTTTGCCTTTACAATTATTATATTAAGAATCCTGTCAATATTCATGGATGCTACCATTGTCTGGGCAACTTCGTAAAGACTTTTAAGTTCATCCATCCTCTGCAGAAGTTCTTTGTTGGCTAGCTCCACTCTCCCGGCAAGCTTCTCATTGGCAGTTTTTAATTCGCTGTAAAGGCGGGAGCTTTCAATGGCAACGCTTGCCCTGTTGGCAAGAACATTTAAAAGCCATTTTTCCTGCTCGGTGAATTCCTCAGGGGAAAATCTGCCTATGTAAATAGTTCCCAGAATCTTATCATCAATTTTTATGGGAAAGCAGATTATAGACCGTACAGGATACTCCTTTTTAACAGTTGTATCCAGTGAAGTGTAATGCGAACCAGACTGGGCAATCCAGAGGGCTCTGCCTGTTTGGGCAACCTGGGCAGCTATCCCATTATCAATGCCAAGCCTGATATGAGAGGGAAAAACTCCTTCGCCGCCTCTTGATACTTTCAGCCTTAAGTCTTGATTATTTCTGAAGAAAATTGCTCCCAGTTCAGCCTTCAAGGTATCAAGAGCTTTTTCAAGAACAAGTTCCAGAACCTTGTCGGCGTCAGTGGTAATTGTTATGCTGGCTGCAATTGAATAAAGAACAGAAAGCTGGGCAACGGATTTTTCAAGCTGAAATATTTTTTGTTCAGGAGTTAACTGCAGTTCGTTTAAATCCATTAAAGATTCTTACCATTCCTTTACTCGGTTATTAAACATACAACCACAGTAATATTGTGAAATTGCGGCTGGCCCCACTGGAATTTTCCAATCTCTCCGTAAGTAAGGAAACCGAAGAGGGGCACATCTTTTCCAAGAACGCTTCTTATCGCTTCAATTTCTTCAGCAGCTCTGTCCTGCAGTATCCATAGTCTGGAAACGCAGTCAAAGACCAGGGCTAATTTTATCTTTCTGTCCCCGACAGAAATCTTTGCCTGAGCGACAGCTTCTTTTGCCGCGTTCATTAAAGATTCCGGCGTCCCGGTCATTATTCTTACTATGGAATCCTGATGCATCTCTCCGGTGCAGATTATGGAGCCGTCGGGAGTCGTATTAATAAAATGGCGCATGAGATATTCATCGCCCAGTTCCGGCATGCCAAGAGGATGCTGGTGCGATTCGGGAAGCTGTCCCAGCGCTTCAATGCCTTTTGCATCCAGGGAGAGGTTAAAATATTTTAGATATGCATTTACAGCCGGCTCGCCGTCTATTTCCTGAAGGATGTTTCCTTCCGCCTTCGTTATAAGCATTGGCATCGATACCGGAGAAAGCCCATGCCTGACTGATACTCCAAAAGGTGATTCGGAAAGAAATAAAACTCCCGGCATACTATCCTGAAAAACTTCGGCTCCATAGAACTGGTAAGTTCCTTTAAGCTTTAAATCGTCTCCTGCAGAACCGCCCACCATTTGAACATTAGGACCCATAACACTGTATAGTCCTCGTACAATTTCCGCGCCGTTTCCGGAAAGTCCGTCAGGGAGGAGCATAGCGGTAAGGTTATAAGAATCATCAAATTGTTCTTCAAAAATCTTACCCAGTTTTGCGCCGGCTTCCCATGAATTTTGGCATAATCCGTGGGAAATGCCGCTTTTAAATTTTATGGTATCGGACCTGAAAGCCAATACAGCAAGGCTTTCTTTTGAAAGCCCTTCCGGTGTCAGCTCGCCTGCGGTGGAACAGCCCAGAACCTGGCACCTGCCCATCGTCTCGGAAACTCCCCTGGTTGCTTCCTGCATGTCATACCTGGCAGAAAAAAACACAATAGAAAGCTCAGGGTTTGATTTTCCCATCATTCCCAGAGCTTTTCTTGCCGCCTCTACTCCGGCGTCATAAGAATTTTCATTAGTGCTTTTTCCAATTCCTATATCAGTTGCCATTATTTCACTTCCTCTTGTTAGTCCAGTTTATTGTTATTTCCCTGGTAAGGTGATCCGTCAGGTACCGGCCGTGGTGGGGGAGAGCAAAATTCATCACTGTAGTGGGTTCGTTTATGTTTATATGATAGGCGTTAATCTGAAAAAGTTTTTCCTTTATGTCATTAATTCTGTCGGAATATACAGATACAGCAAGGCTTAACTTCTTTTCTGAATTCAAATGGGAGATTTCATTTAATATTTTTATTCCTTCATCAATCCCCTTATATTTGTACAAAGTTAAAATCGGCACGGAATACTCGTCTCTTAGGAACTCAGAATCCACATCAAAAGCTTCAAGAAGAATGGGTTCAGCCGGCTGATAGTTTCCGTTTGCAGAGATTCCTTTTTTATTGATAACCTTTACAAGGTTAAATCTTACGGCCTCATTTATGAGTCCCAGCACTTCCGGCAAATCCTGGTAATATCCTATCTCAGAAACTTCAGATAACGGGTCGCCCGCTTTTATATTTGAAAATTTCTCGATTAACAGCTTCTTTAAAGGCTCATAGATACTTTCTTCAATGAGACAGGCTTTAGAGGCAAGACAGCCGATTGGGTAATCAAGTGAAGCCCTGGCAATCTTTTCCGCCAGAGCGTCGAGGTTCTTTGTTTTCTCGTCAACAATAGTTTTTGCTCCGCCCGTGCCAAAAAGGACAAATTTTTGCTCCGCCCGTGCCAAAAAGGACAAAACTTCCTTTTCTGCCGTGATCAATTACCGTGCCGTCAGGAAGTATTTCAAATCTAAGCATTTCCAGAGTGGCGTCATCGCCGAATAAAATTCTTGCACGGCTTTCGGTTATGATGGAATAAGTGAGAGAGTGGCGGCTTTTATCCTGTGTGTCAAAAAGAATCACATTTAATCCGCCGGCAGGATAGCCGCACTCGGTTATAAGATTTGCCAGCTTAACCGGGAAGTAAGACTCAACAGAGCTGGGCTTCATTATGCAGGTGTTGCCCGTGAGAACAATGTGGCCAAAAACAAAAGCAGACTCTCTTATATCGTTGCTGGCAATGAATGAAGAAATAATTCCGTCAATCTCCCTCTTCCATACAAAGCCGCTTGAATCATAAAGATGAAATAGCTTGTCGGAAGTATTGGTGGAATATCTGCTGGAAACAAACTCAGGAAGAGATTTAAGGAGGTATGAAACTTCTTTTACCTTTTGACGTGCCACTTTTTTAGGAATGCCCTGAAATTTTACAAGATATTCTAATTCATCATCATTGGCTGAAAGTTTATCAGCCGCTTTTTTAAGAATTTCTTTTCTTTGGACAAAAGTAAGGCGCGAAGCAGTTTGAGAAGCTTTCTTTGCATTGGATACGGCAAAGGAAAGGTCAACATTATCCGAATTTGGAATTACGCGCTTTAGCCCGGGAAAAAATGGACTTTCAACTTCAAACTGCTGTCCTGAAAAAGAAGGCGCAAGCTTCCCGCCGATAAAATTCATTGCCGTGTCAAGATGTTCAGACATACCTGCAGCCTCCTCCAAGCATTTCTCCCGGATGGTCGGTTCTTTTTATATCGCTTATAATGGGCGTTGTCCTGCCGCAGGAGCATTTTCCTGCCTCCCATTTTAAAACTGCCGTATCGCCCAGTGCATAATTAAGGTAAATCGTTCTTCCGTCAGTTATCCCTATTGTAGTGACAAGCACCATACCCTTTTCTCCTTCTGCGACTCTTTCAAGTTTGCCGTTTGACTCTTTCACTACCATTATAATGTGAGGACCGTAAAGGATATGCTGGTCGTTATAAAGGCACTTGTCGCCTTCGGTGGTGGATGTTGCAAGGGGAATGAATTCGGTACAGCCATAAGTGGTAAAGAGTTTTAAATTTATGGATTTGGCAAGGTTTACAATGCTTTCCGGAATAGGAAACCCGGTGATGAAAGCTTTTTTAATCATCCCGTTTTCCCCGAAAAGTTCAAAGTTTTCTTTATAGAGGCTTAAGAAAGTAACTCCTCCGCCTTTTGCCGATAAATCATCATCGGTAATGGGCGGCTGAACTGCTGCCAGCGCGTTTACCTTGTAAGAGGAAATCATATCAATTACTTCTTCAAGGTTATCCTCGGGGCGCCTGGCAATAACTTCCATGCCGATGCATCTTCCAGCAAGCTGGATGAGCCGCCCGCCTTTATGAGCCAGGTTATAGGTTGAATAAAGCCTGTCCTCATCATCAAAGCCGCCCGGCACAAAACATCTAAAACCCAGAGCATGGCTTTCAAGCCGTATATCCTTGGTTGTTATATAAGTTGGCGTGGGAATCCCCTTGGAGCCGCTTGACCTGAAAACCTCGCAAGCCTGTTCTTTTCTTCCGTGTTTCATTATCTGGGGGTCTTTTTCCACCAGATGCCGTAACCCTTTAGCACCAAATGAGGTATTATCCTTAAAAAGTATGGGAAGATGGAGAAGTATGTCTTCAAACCGTTCGTATTTTTTCAGGCTTTCAATATCCACATCCTTATAGGCTTCTTTATAGAGATCTTCTTTTTTTGCTTTTTCAATGACTGGAATAAGGATTCTTGTAAGCAGGAAACTTCGTTCATCCGGGTTGATATAATCCCATTCTATATCTTCCCAGACTTCTTCAGATATGTAATTTGAGTCAATGAACCTTTTTCTTTTAACACCTTCCCGCCAGAGGGACCCAAAGGATGTTAGATACATATATCCACCTCCTCGAATTTCTTATACTGTAATTTTTGTAATTTTTAGTGCGAATTTTGCCATAGAGATGGTATTACTTCTAATAGTTTCAGACTCTGAAACTATGGGTATATATTCAACAGAAGCTTGGACAAACCTTCAAACAGCGTTAAAGAAAGGATATTGGAGAAAAATAGCCAAGAATTAAAAGAGTGTTTAAATTTTACCATGGAAAGGTTTACAATGCTTTCCGGAA
>JAMDEM010000079.1:0-1328 GCA_023486985.1 Bacillota bacterium | reverse complement strand
GAAAGGTGGTGAAAGTTATGTGTGATACCTGTGGATGCGGCGGCAAGAAGAAATAATAAAATAGTTTTAAAAAGATTGATGATTTGAGCCGGTCATAAGGGCCGGCTCTTTGTTTTAAGAGAAAGGAAAAATAAACGATTCAAGAGAAATCTCACTTGGAGTATTTTGTTGATTGAGGCTGTAATATAAAGCCGTTGCGAGCTAAGCAATATAAATTATTAAAAGGCGGGTTTGCCACGCTTCCCAGGAGAAGCTCGCAATGACAAAAACGTTGCAAAAAACTTAAAAGGAGAATATATGGCGGATATTACTTTCGGCACAGACGGCTGGAGGGCGGTAATAGCGGAAGATTTCACTTTTGCCAATGTAAGGCTGGTTGCTCAGGCAATTTCCGATTACCTGCTGGATCCGAAGCGGGAAAACCTTGAAATTTATCATATAAAGAAAAAGGGGAGTTATTCCTGCCAATTCAGACCAGCCTCGGCAGGCATTTCCATTGGATATGATACGCGGTTTCTTTCAGGAGATTTTGCCCTTGAATCGGCAAAGGTGCTTTCTGCCAACGGTATTCCCGTTTTCCTTTCAGAAGAACCTTCATCCACACCCTCCGTATCTTTTTCAGTTAAATCAGGACAGCGAGCCGGAGCCGTGGTAATTACCGCAAGCCATAATCCGCCCAGATATAACGGAATAAAATTCAAGCCGGAATATGCAAGCTCAGGACTTCCCGATGTCATGTCTTTAATTGAAAAAAAAGTGCAGTATCTCTTGGAAGGCACCGGAGAGATTAAAACCGGGCTCTCCGCTCCTATCGTAAAATTTTCTCCAAAACTGGAATATCTTTCACAGCTTGCAAAACTGGTTGACCTTAAACTGATAGCTTCAAAGAATTTTTCTATTATTGCCGACCCGATGTACGGAACCACCATCGGATACCTGAAAAGCCTTATTGAAGGCGCAGGCGGCAAGATAACAGAGATACGCAATCAAATTAATCCCTCTTTTGGCGGAGTTAATCCCGAACCAATAGATAAAAATCTTTCGCCCCTGATTGAGGCGGCAAAAGAAAATAAGTGCGACGCCGGGTTTGCCTTTGACGGTGACGGCGATAGAATAGGCGCTGTGGATTCAAACGGGCGGTTTCTTAATTCCCATTATATATTCTCGCTTATGCTCTGGCATCTTGTGGAAAATAAAAAATGGAGCGGGGGCGTGGTAAAAACTTTTTCTACAACTCAGATGGTTAATATCCTTTGTGAGAAATACGGGTTAAAGCTTTATGAAACTCCAATCGGATTTAAATATATCTGCCAGTTAATGCTTGAGGA
>JAMDEM010000018.1:21815-28734 GCA_023486985.1 Bacillota bacterium | reverse complement strand
TAAGATAAGAAGTTATGACACCAAACCCGGGAATACTCTTAAGCAAGCTCATAGCTTCTGTTTCTTTTATAGTTTTAGCAAGAACTTTATCCATAACCTCGATCTCCTTGTTTAAAACTTCAATAAGTTCAAGATATTTAAAAACAATTGTTCTTACCGGCTCCTCCCATTTTAATTCCTTAATATATTCAACCCCTCTTGCCTTGAACATATCGGAAAAAGGCTCCTCAAAACCATACCGAGCCATAAAAGCTGCAATTCGATTCTTAAGAGAAGTCCTTATCTTTATCAAAGAAAACCTATATATTAAAACATCCTTCTGTCCTCGTTCCTTCTTACTTGAAACATAAACTTCAGGAATTAGATCAGCTCTGAGCAGACTGGCCAAAATACCGGCATCCACTTTATAAGTTTTAACCTTAGCCGAAGAAATTGCTTTAGTTTGCTTGGGTTTAGCCAATTTTACTTCATCTACATAGTTCTTTACAATTTCATGGACAAACATCCAGTTGTAGGTGGATTCTAAAACTGCTTGAGATTTCTTATCAAATCTTGAAAAAAAGTTCTCAAGATCATCTTTGTTTGTTTCTACTTTTGTTTTCTCCATTATCCTTCCTCTACCATCATGGACATTTTATCAATGACATTTTATTAAATGCGTTTGTAATTAGTGTGCAAAATAGAGCTCATTCCCATGTTTCCATTCTTTCTATCTGCTTTATGCTTCCTGAAGATAACCCCATGTGGCCATCATAATTTTTATCAAAAATGCCTTCTACGAGGACATACTTTTTATTATATTTTTTATAATCCCAACCTATTTTATACTTATCTATTTTAAGCCAAACAGAATTTTTAGTAATTCCATGATGAAAGTCATTACTTGATAAATAAATCGCAGTTGTTTCAAATCTAATAACTGCAAAGCCTTTCACTCTAACTTTAGTACCGTGAAATTTTTCTGGAGTTGCTATTAAATTTATGAGAGATACCCAGTGTAATTTTTCTCTTGATCGTTCCTTACTAAAAATTAATGAAACTGCACTTGCAAAAAAGATTAAAAGGATAATATAAATAAAAATTAACTTTTTATGTCGAGCGAACATAAAATACCTCATTTCTTTGGTTTTCTGAGTATCCCGGGCATTCTAAATATTTTTTGTATTCCGAAAGGTTTAATTAGTGAACGATAAAAATAATTATAAAATTGTTTCTGGTGGGGCAAAGTGGGAGCTCTTCCAATACTTGTAACACTTCTAGTCCTTGGATCGAGTTTTTTTATCACACCCTCTGGTGTTGCCACATAAACTGCTTTTGCTCCAGCCTGCCGTGCGGCGTCCAAATCACCTCCTTCCATTGAAAAATTTTCATTATCATAATTTGGATCCCAACTTCCATGAGTATGATAAATCGAAACACCATTCGCCGGCTTTGGGGGAACCGGAACTTCTTCGGGATTATTACTAGTTCTTGCTACAGTGTATGAATAGGTTCTATCTCTGTTCTTAACAGTCCAACCAGCATATTCTTTGTTTTGTTCTACTGATTTTTTATTGATATATCTTTCCGCATCTTTAGCAGCTGCAATTTCGGATGGAAATTTATCCCCTGGTCTAAGCCCCTCTGGATCAATCAGGTTCACTGGATCATTATCACAATAAGCAAATAAATTCAACCCACCTTCAAACCCAATCGGATCATCCGTTATAAACCTCCCTGCCTGTGCATCATAATAACGGTTGCGGAGGTAATGAAGGCCTGTGCTTGGATCAACCTGCTGACCGGTATAATGATACGGATTATAAGTCTGGTTTGGCGGGGGATTAGGAAGATTGGCAGGATTGCCCCATGCCTCATATTGATACTGATCCGTTATTGTTCCAGCATCATCAGTTAGACCCATTATGCTCCCCTGACCATCAGTTAATGAGTAATGATAAACTGGATTTGGGCTTCCGGGCTGTTTGAAGCCAAGAGGTCCAGCCATACTTCCTGCAAGAATATAATCAGTGGACGGAGGACCTCCAGGAGATGATTCCTCCCTCCAGACATCTGAACCTGAAAGATAATAATTAATCTGAGGACTTGATGAAGGAATCTTAGCAATCCTCAACCCATCTCCGTTATACCTGTAACTCTCCGTGCTTGCATTTGGAAACGTTACCTGCTTTAAATGATTCTCATAATCATATGCAAAATTTGTGGTTGCAGTACCGTTTGTCTTCTGGATAAGGTTTCCATTCCCATCCCATACGAAAGTGAGAGAACCAGCAGTAAGAAGCTGATCAGCGGCATCATAAGTGGAATTTATTGTGACAGCATTCTCAGTTCTTGTCAGTCTGTTGCCATTGGCGTCATAAGTGTAAGTTACTGCATGGTTATCAGGATACGTCTCAGTTGTAAGCCTGTAGAGTGAATCATAAGCATACTGCCACGAGAATGTGCCCTGAGGCAAGGTCTGCAGTTTGGTGAGGCGGTTCCCCACATTATCAAATGTATATTGAAATGACATCAAAGGATTCAAACCGTTCATATGTGAAACAAGAGTAAGCCAGTTTGCATTATTATACTGATAATTTGTTGTTATTCCATTAGAATAGCTTTTTGAAGTAAGCCTGGAAGCAGCATCATAGCTGTAATTAAATATTTTACCATTGAAGTTAACAGAAGTAAGTCTGTTGAGAGCATCATAGCTGTAAGCAGTGCTGTTCCCGGGACCCAGGTCTGTGAAACTGGTAAGATTCCCAACATCATCATACCCGTAATTAATCGTCGGAGGATAACCGGTTACGGAAGTCAGCCTGTTGGCTGCATCGTAAGAATAATTTGTAATTCTTCCATCAATATCTGTCATCTGTGTACTTCTTGAGCCAAGATCATAGGAAAACTGTATGCTTGTCAGATCAGGAAATGATTTCTTTGTCAGCCTGTTTATATCATCATAGAAAAACTGCACAACATTCCCTTTTCCATCTGTCCTTGAAGTAATATTACTATTTGCATCATAACCAAAGCTGGTGATTCTGTTAAGGGGATCTGTTACTGAAATTAATCTTCCAGCATTGTCGTAAGTGAAGCTTGTTATTAATCCTCGGGGATTGGTAATTGAGGAAAGAAGCAAATCATTATTATAGGCGTAGATTGCGCTCTGGTTCAAAGGATTAGTCACTTTAGTTACCATATCCAGAATATTATATTCATAACTTGAAATTTTACCGTTAGCATCAGTAACTGTAAGTAATTTTTTATTAACATCATAAGTAAAGGTAGTCGTATAGTTCATAGGGTCTGCTATTGTCAGCACCTGATTGTTCAAATTAAAAGTACTTGTTACAGTGTGGTTCAAAGGATCAGTTGCGGTTAATGGATTCCCTCTGTTATCGTATGTGAAATTCCATGCATTATTCAGAGCATCAGTTGTTGATGTTAGGTTACCAGTCGCATCATAGCTGAAATTTGTGCTAAAACTTCGAGCATTGGTTATCCTGGTTAATTGCCCGTAAGCATCATAAGCAAAACTTGTTGTCTTGTTCAAAGGATTCGTGCCGGTGAGCATATTGCCGTTTGCGTCATAGGTGAAATTGCTTATGAAATTATTTGGATCTGTTGCTGACAATATATTGGAAAAGGTGGGCTCATAAGTAAACTTCGTGATTATGTTCATTGGCTGAGTAATCTGGGTGACATTGCCTTTGCTGTCATAAGAAAAATTAGTGATGAGTCCTTTAGGGTCTGTTAAGATTATCATATTCCCTGCAGAATCATAGGCAGTCTGCGTTATACGCCCAAGAGGATCCACCACATTTGTCTGAAAGCCAGTTACAGGGTTGTAATAATATGTTGTGACTTTTCCGTTCGTTGCCTCTCTGGCAAGGGAGTTATTGGCATCATATTCGATATTGTTAATCTGACCACCGTAATTCTGTGATATAGCTCTGGGAAAATTCATGTCATCATATTGCTGAGTGAAAAAAATCTGTCCTTTTGCGTCAGTTATAGATGAAAGCTTCCTTTGCTGGTTATAAGCGTACTGAGTGGAATTTCCCATCGGATCTGTAATCTTTGAAAGAAGATTATCGGTATTATAGGTGAAGGATACAGTCCTTCCGGCTGGATCCTGAATGCCCGATAGCTTACCGTTCAGATAACTGAAAGTGAAGATTCTGCCAGCAGTGTCTGTAAGGGTTGTTAGCTGCCCGCTGGTATAGCTCAGTGTTATTGTGTTTCCGTTCCTGTCTTTTACAGTTGAAAGAAGCGCCATTTTGATATTCCCGGGGCTTGCCGGAATAAAAAGATATTGTGTTCCATATTTCGTCGTTAATGTATATGAGCCGTCAGTTTGATTAAATGTGAGCGTGTCAAAGTTCCCCATAGGCGGATTAAATCCACCAGTACCGTTGGGGGTGTATTTTTCTCTTTTTCTGTCCCCCCAGACAATTACCCTTGAATCATCTGACATCCTGGCAAGCCAGACATTGAAAGTGTGACTCCAGCCCTGCCCCATTATTCCTTCTGTAGTCTCCTGAGTATTGCAATGCGCCTTAATTACTGTTGCCATGCCCCTTGAAGGAAACGAGAAAAGCAAAACATCCCTGTCATAATTGCCGCTTATTAAGCTTACAGGTTCAGTGCTTGTAGGTGACGGACTTGGACTTCCAGTGGGAGTATGAGGTGGAGTGGTTGGAGTGCCAGGTGTGCTTGTAGACGAGCCTTGGCCTGGTGTCACTCCGCAGCATGCCCAGGCTCCTCCTCCTTTTGATGATCCCGACTGAACCCAGAAAACTTCGAAAATCTCAAATGAAAACACAAGGACAATAAAAATTGCAAATACTAAAGTCCACTTCGCTTTTCCAGATGATCTGTCTATTCTACCCATTTTCTGCCCCCCTTTTTCCTATTTCTCCTTATTCACGAAATAGCAGTCAATTGAATCTATCCCATAGTGATCAAAGTGATCGCAAACATTTACAGCAATTGTATGTTTCCCATCTGGAAATCTTGTGGTGTCAAGCTGCCATTCCCATATATTTTCCCACTCCTGTTCTGCATTTTTATCTTTTATAGCAGGGTCTTTTACAAGAAGAAAATCGTTCTGAGTAAAAAGCTTCCCATCAACAAAAAACTTTACCCCGTTACCATTTGTAAGACCATAACCAGAATGTTTTTTGTCAATCTTTACTCGAAGTGTTACTACGCCTTTTAAATAATAAATCCCAGTTATGTAATTTGCACTATGTTTTCCTATAAGCTCCAGCCTTGCGCCAAGCACCCCGCAGCGGCTCTTAGCATGATATTTGTGCTCATACAGCGACTTCTGGGGATAAATCATAGCCCTAATATCAGACAGATTCCTTGCTGTAGGCAGTAAATTACTCGGACCTGCCTTTATTGCAGGCTCTTTTTCAGCAGCCGGGGTTGAGGCAGCAGCAGGCTGCTCCTGAGAGCTAGCTTGATTAACAAGTGCCAGCGATAACACTAAAACCGAAAGAAACATTAACAAGACGAATTTGAGAGAAAATCTAAAATTTTTGTTTTGCATCTTAATTCACCTTTCTTCCGTATGAAAATACTATTTAGTAGCCCTTTACTACAATTGAGCCATATTTTCTTTCTGCAGGAATTCCATCTGCATCCACTGCTTCAATAATAAAAGTATAAGGATATGGCGCAGCTCCATATAAGCCTGCGTCAGAAAGTCCGTCCCAGTGTTCGGTGTGCGCCCCTACAGTTCTGGGCTGATTGTTTATAAGGGTTCGAACATACTGCATATCACCTTGATTGAATACGTAAGTATAAATTTTTATTGTTACATTCATATCTCTGGAAAGTGCATATGAAAGATCTGTGCCCTGGCCGCTTGTAAGATCAATTATTGGCGGATTTGCCTGAAGATTAGTAACCTGAGGAATTTTTCCTTCTGTTATCATTACATTATCTGGCAATGAATTTGCCCAAATTAGTGCTTGTACTTGTGGCAGAAAAACAATGACTTGTCCTAAAATCCCTAAAACGCCTTTCCTTCCATTCCAATAATCAGTATGGCTTCCTGCGAGCTGGGGTAACCAAGTGCTCCCGTCATAACTACCATGAAGATAAGCCCACACAAGTTGCGGAGAACCCATAGCAACTCTTACCCAGCAAGGTCTGTCTATTGTGTACCCAATCTCACATAATTGGTTTAGCTCTGCCCTGAAAGTTGGAGAGATAGTTATATTTGTTGGAGTTACCGTTACTTCGCCATCTGAAGGGTAATAAATTTGAGTAGTCAGATCGGAAGAATGATAAACTTTTATGGAAAGAGTATAACCATTGTCGGGAACGGCTGATGCAGGGGTTGAGCCTGTACGGCCAGTCCAGACAAGATTCTGAGGCCCTGCAGGCTGTGAACCAAGACTTTTTGTGTCCACCACATTCTTTGAAGTATCATAAAATTTTATTGTTACATCACCGGCCGCAGGGAGATTGTATGAAACTGTGGTTGTTTGACCTGCATAAGGATTAAATTTAACAGGATTAACGCTGACAGTGTTAACATAAGTGCATGTGCCAAGAGTGATATTATTCACAGTATAGATTGCGTTTGTGCCTTCGGCATATACGGTGAGCCTTATCGTGTATACACCGGCCGGAAAGCTGCCGTTTCCTGTCTGCCATAAGCCAAGGATGTCTCTCTGGCCATTAGCTGGAATTTGAGTGTTGCCCTGGGCAACTGTCTGCCATGCGCCGCCCGGTTGTTTCTGAACTTCAATAATATAGGAGTTGAAAGTACCGGTGGATTGCGCTGCTCCAGCAATTTTTACATTGCCATAAAGATAGCCATTTGTTTCTGGATAGTCAATCCTGCAAGTTATGGTGGCAAAGGAAGGTACTGAAACAGCGGCAATGATGATTGTAATAAAAATTAGGAGGAAGAAAAATC
>JAMDEM010000018.1:0-21258 GCA_023486985.1 Bacillota bacterium | reverse complement strand
GATTGGAAAAATCATCAAGCTGTTTTTGAGATGGAAGCTGATTATTTGAAATGCCGGCTGCGGCTTCATTTTTATTAGAGGCTTTCAGAAGTTTTTCCCTTATATCGACACCCAGTCTCCCGCAATGTTCTATTTGTTTCTCAATCGTTATTCCATCGGGAGAGATATAAAAGGTGTCCTGAACGTTTGCTTCAATTAAGGTTTCTCCATAGGCAAGAAAAGTTGATAGAAAAATGAGAAGAAAAACTAATGAGAGGCTTAAGAAGGCAAGTAGATTCCGGGCAGATTTCTTAATTTTAAAGATCACAAAGCAGCTCCTTTTCTTCAAATTCCCACTGGAAACTTTGCTCTCCCTGAAGAGCGGACAATGATTTACTGCTTTTGAAACTCGTAAGAAATCTTAAATCTATAGTATAAGTTTTTACAGGTTTTTAAAAATTCCTCTTTGTGAAAAAAAATACTTAAATTTTTTTACCCCAAATTTTTATTTTTGAAACCTGCCCGATTTTTTTCCTTAATATAAGTTAGTTTTATACTCTTTAAAACTTTACTGTGGCATCCATAAAACTAATTGCTTTCATCCCGCTATCAATTCTGCTGACCGGCTCCTTATGACACCTCAGGCATGATTCCCCATTCTCTGTATCAGGAATCTCAAATTTATGTTCAGTGTGGCAGCGCTGACATTTTCCCTCTGCATACAGGCTGTGGCAGGTGCCGCAGTTACCTTCTATCTCCTCCTTATGAGGAGGAGTTTTGAACATATTTTTTGCCGCAAGCATTGTAAAGCCGTGTTTTCCGTATTTAAACTTTTCCTCTATCTCCTTATGGCACTTTTTGCACGAATCAGGATCAGTTGAATTATTTTTAGCCTGATTGCTGTGGCAAGCAGAACAACTGATTCCTTTCATCCCGTGTTTTGATTGCTTCCATTCCTTTACCACATCAGCAGTTATTTTTTTATGGCAGGTAAGGCATGATTCTTTGCGAGGGCAAATTTCTGTTTTTGCCTCTTTTGCGGATAAGTAATTAAATGATGGGTTATTAATGGAAACTGCGAAAATGAGCAAAGTTAGAAGAATGATCAAAAAAAGAAAAGCGAGATTGCCACGGTCACTTACAGTGACCTCGCAATGACGATGTGACACTAACCTTCTCTGAAAAAATGGAAAGTCAAATCTCTATTTTAAAATCCTTATCAACCGGGCCCAGAACAGCCACGGAATAATTTTTATAATTAAGAATTTTTCTTGCTATTTTATGAACATCTTCAAGGGTGACTGCTTCCAGTTTTTCGATAATCTCCTCGTGGGGAATGAGCCTGCCGTGATAAACCTCTCCCTTGGCAAGCCTTATCATCCTGTTGGCGGTGGACTCAAGAGCAAGGAGAATTGCACCTTTAATATGCTCTTTAGCCCTTGAAAGCTCTTTTGCAGAAACTCCCTTTTCCCTTATATCACCCATTATCTTAACGCAAAGATCCATGACCTTCTTTAAACTTTTCATGCTGGTCCCTGCATAAATGCCGAATAAACCTGCATCCTTGTATGAATTTTGGAAGGTCATGACTGTATAAACGAGTCCCCTTCTTTCCCTTATTTCCTGGAAAAGCCTTGAGCTCATGCTTCCGCCAAGAATGCTGTCAAGAATGGAAAGTTTATACTTGCTTTCATCCCGGGCTGAAATCCCGGTTGAACCCATGCAAAGATACACCTGTTCACAGTCCTTGTATTTCACAATATGTTTTTTCTTCACCACAGGAGTCTTCGGAAAGGCTTCAACAGAAGTTTTCTTGAGTTTCCCGAAAAGTTTGTCAACCAGTTCCACTATTCTATCATGCTCAAGACGCCCTGCAGCCGAAACAATCATATTCTGGGGCACATAATTTTTCCCTATGTATTTCATTAAATCTTTACGGGTTAAGGATTTAATAACTTCCCTGCTTCCAAGAGTTGACCGCCCCAGAGGATGACCGTCCCACAGCCCCTGGGTAAAAATCTCAAATACCATCTCATCGGGAGAATCTTCATACATCTTTATCTCTTCCAACACCACGCCCTTTTCTTTTTCAATATCTTTCGGCGCAAGTAAAGAATGAAGAAGCATATCGGAAAGAATGTCAAAAGCCAGGGGAATATGCCGGTCAGTAACCCTTGCATAATAACACGTCTGTTCTTTCTCTGTGAAAGCGTTAAGATGTCCACCAACGCTGTCCATTATTTCGGCAATCTCCGAAGCCGAATGATTTTTCGTTCCCTTAAAGAACAAATGTTCGATAAAATGGGATACGCCGTTGTTTGAAGTATCCTCATTCTGCGAACCGGTATTTACCCAGAAGCCTATGGAAGCGGAATTAAAATAAGGGACTTCTTCGGTAATTACCTTAATGCCGTTGTCAAGAACTGTTTTTTTATAAGTTTCACCGTCCATTTTTATGTCCTTCCAATCATTTCTTTTGCGTGCTTGATAGTTATAGGCGTGATACTTGCACCGGAAAGCATTCTGGCAAGCTCTTTTACCCTTTCATCTCCCTTTATTTTTCTGGCAAAGGTGCGGGTTTTCTTGGTATCGCTTTCCTTATACAAATAATAGTGAGTGTCGGCTTTTGAAGCAATTACCGGAAGATGGGTCACGCAAAGCACCTGCCTCTCACGGGAAATGCCGTAAAGCTTTTTTGCAACCGACTCGGCGGCTCTGCCTCCAAGACCTGTGTCAATTTCATCAAAAATCAGGGTTGGAATGCCATCCAACCTGCCCAGTATTGTCTTTGCCGCAAGCATAATTCTTGAGATTTCCCCGCCGGAAGCTATTCTGCTTAAAGGTTTAAGCGGCTCGCCGG
This sequence comes from Bacillota bacterium, assembly GCA_023486985.1. GTDB lineage: Bacteria > Vulcanimicrobiota > JAMDEM01 > JAMDEM01 > JAMDEM01 > JAMDEM01. The sequence goes on along the minus strand of JAMDEM010000018.1, from coordinate 18,419 downwards.
GATTCGGACTTATCAGGAATTCCACATCATCGCCGCCCGTTGAACCAATCTCGGCTTTTGGCTTAATCTCTACTTTAAATTCCACCGGCGACATTCCCAGTTCTTCCAGCTCGCGGGTTATCTTTTTTTCAAGGCTCACTGCCGCGCGCCTGCGCTCAGCCGAAAGTTTCTGGCTGAGCCCGGCAATTTCTCTGTCTAACTCTTCTATTTCTCTCCTGGCATGTTCAAGGCTTAATTCAGAATTATTGAGTCTATCAAATCTTTGCTTGCATTTTTTTAGATGCTCCGTTATCTCCTGAAACGAGTTTCCATATTTTTTCTTTAACTGGCTTACCTGATGCAGCCTTTCGTTAACATCCTCAAGCCTCACCGGGTCAAATTCCATTTTATCCAGATGTGCTGATAAATCACCTGCAGTTTCCTTTAATTCAAGCTCTATTATTTTCAATTTTTCTGCCATTGATGAAGCCTCTTCATCCCACGAAGAAGCCTGTAATAAAGCACGGGAGCTTTCAATAACAAGGTCCAGCGCGGAAGGCTCGCCTGAAGATAAAGCCGTATAGGCAGTATTAATATGCTGTTTTATCTTCCCTGCATTGGTGAGAAGCATTTTTTCTTTATTAAGAGCCTCTTCCTCACCCTCTTCAAGCTCAGCCTTTTCAATTTCATTTATTTCAAACCGGAGCCAGTCAATTTCCCTTGAACGGTCCTGCTCCCCTTTTAAAATTTCATCAAGCTCTCTTTTTTTCTCCTGGAAATTTTTATAAAGCTCTTTCATCCTCTCCCTTAAGGTCAATAATTTTTCTCCGCCCCATCTATCAAGAAGATCCAGATGACGGGAAACTTTCAATAAAAATTGATGTTCATGCTGTCCATGAATATCAACAAGATTTTCGCCTATCTCCTTTAACTGGCTCAAAGCAACTATGGAACCGTTAATCTTGCAGCTGCTTTTTCCCGAACGGGAAAGCTCCCTTGAAAATACAATTGCACCATCTTCCGGCTCAATATTTTTTGATTTTATGTATTCAAGAACCTCTGTATGCTCCAGCTCAAAATACGCCTCTATCCTGCATTTCTCAGCGCTTGTTCTTATCAGTCCGGCGGCGGCTCTTTCGCCCAGGATAAAATTTACAGCATCAATTACAATAGATTTTCCTGCGCCGGTTTCACCGGTAAGAACATTGAGCCCTTTCTCAAGCTCAATTTCAAGTTCTTCGATTAATGCAAAATTTGTTATATGAAGCTGACGCAGCATTTTACTCCACCCAGTTAAGTTTTTCCCTCAAAATCTGGTAAAAGTTTTTTTCAATCCTTATAAATTTTACATTAAAGCTTCCTTTAGAAACTATTATCTCTTCTTTTTCATCAAGCGATACAGTGGGCTGCCCGTCAATGCTTAGCCCCATGTGGCTTCCCGTGGTTTCAACAATTTTTATGGTTTTCCCGGAAGATATAACAAGCGGTCTTGCGGAAAGAGTGTGAGGGCAGATTGCATTGATGACAAAGCAGTCAACTTCGGGGCTTACTATGGGACCCCCTGTTGAAAGTGCATAAGCTGTTGAACCGGTAGGCGTGCAGGCAACTATTCCATCAGCGGCAAAAGAGCCGCCGTATCTTTCATTGACAAAGAACTGAAGGTGAAGAAGATGGCTGGAGCCTCCCCTGTGAATCACTACATCATTAAGTCCGTAAAATTTTAAGGAGGGTTTTCCGTTTTTAAGAACCGCGCATTGAAGGGTTATCCGTTCTTCAATATGGTAATTTTTTTCAAAAATGCTTAAAAGAGCTTTTTCATACTCTGAAAGAGGCACTTCGGTTAAAAAGCCAAGACCCCCGATATTTATTCCCAGTATCGGTATTTCTCTCTCAGCCACAAGCCTTGCCGCTCTTAAAAGAGTACCATCCCCGCCAAGGCTTATCATCATGTCTATCCCGTCAACCAATCTTTCTTCACTGACACCAAGCTCTTCTTTTCCTATCTTTTTGGCAAAATTCTTATCAAGCTTAAGAGAAATGCCCCTCCGGGCAAGAAAGCTTATAATATTTAAAATTGTATCTTTTTCCCTTAACTTTGGTGTTGCCAGAAAAGATATCTTTTTCATTCTTTTCCTTTCAATTCAATTTTAAAAATGCTTCATCAACAACCAGGTTTACTTTTTCCTCAAAACCTGAAATTTCGCCGTAAAGCTCTTTACCACCTTTTAATAAAAACACGGGGTACTCAATATTTCCCTTCGGACCTTTAACTGGAGAGTAAGTGCAGCCAATAAAAAAAAGCCCGAATTCTGGAGCTCTACGGATAACTTCAATGATTACTTTTTTGTGAATTTCTTTGTCCCTGACTACTCCCTTTTTTGCCGCACCCCTTCCGGCTTGAAACTGCGGCTTTACCAGAGCTATTACCTTTCCACCTTCTTTCAGAAGCGCTGAAACAGGTTCCAGAATTTTCTCAATGGAGATGAAGGATACATCTATAACTGCAATATCTATCTCTTCAGAAATTTCTTTTCTGCTTATATACCTTGCATTTACTTGTTCCAGATTTATAACCCTGCTGTCCTGGCGCAGTTTCCAGTGAAGCTGGCCATAGCCCACATCAACGGCATAAACTTTTTTTGCACCCTCTTGAAGAAGACAATCGGTAAACCCTCCCGTGGAAGCACCCGCATCAAGGCATGTCGTGCCGGAAACATTCAAGGCAAACTCGTCAATTGCTTTTTTTAGCTTTAACCCGCCCCTGCTTACAAAGGGAAGAACTTCTTCTTTTATGGTGATAACCGCCTGAAGACTTACCGGGGTTCCAGCCTTATCTATCATCCTCCCGTCAACAAGCACTTTTCCTTCCATTACGAGAGACCGGGCTCTTTCCCGGCTGGAGACAAGTCCCTTTTCCACCAGCAGTTGGTCGAGACGCGCTTTTTTCATTTTGCAAACTCAAGAAGAGACCGGGCTTCTTCCACTATGCCATCGGCATTAAGGGCATGTTTTTCTTTAAGCTGGCTCAAGGTTCCATGTTCAACGAATTTATCCGGAAGCCCTTTGATTTTAACCTTAACCTTCTGAATGCTTGACTTATTGATAAGCTCCATAACTGCCGACCCAAATCCGCCGGCTTCAACATTTTCTTCCACGGTCAGAACTGCTCCGCAGTCCCTGGCAACCTGCAGGATTAATTCTTCATCCAGCGGCTTTACAAATCTTGCATTTACCACTGCCGCCTCTATTCCTTCAAAGGTAAGTTTCTCTGCGGCAAGAAGCGCCGGATAAACCATACTGCCAATGGCAATTATGGCAAGGTCCACGCCTTTTTTAAGAAGCTCCGCTTTCCCCAGCGGAAGGACAGCCAATTCTTTATCCATCTTCACTCCCACGCCTTTCCCGCGCGGATACCTAACGGCAACAGGAGCATTATAATCAAAGGCGGAGTTTAACATGTGCCTTAATTCATTTTCATCTTTTGGCGCCATTAAGACCATGTTTGGTATACTTCTTAAATAAGACAGGTCAAAAACGCCGTGATGAGTCGGCCCGTCTTCGCCAACCACGCCGGCTCTGTCAATGGCAAAAACCACCGGGAGATTCTGAAGGCATACATCATGTATCAACTGGTCGTAAGCCCGTTGAAGGAACGTTGAATATATGGCAACAACCGGCTTTATTCCGGCGGCGGCAAGCGCAGCGGCAAAAGTTATTGCATGCCCCTCGGCAATTCCCACATCAAAAAATCTCTTTGGATATTTGTTTGAAAAATCCACAAGTCCGGTTCCATCAGGCATTGCCGCCGTTATAGCAGCAATTTTTTCATCTTTTCCGGCGAGCTCAACTATTGTATTTGAAAAGACTTCCGTATAACTTGGAATTCCTTTATCGTGATTGGAATTGCCGGTTTCAATATCAAAAGGAACTGCTCCATGCCATTTAGTGGCATCTTTCTCAGCCGGGGCATAACCCCTCCCCTTCTGGGTAAGAAGATGGATAAATCTTGGACCCTTCATAATTTTTGCTTCATTGAAAACCGACTTTAAATTTTTAATATTGTGACCGTCAAACGGACCAAGATAGGTAAAGCCGAGGGCTTCAAAAAGAACACCTGAAATTACAAGATAAGTAAGGTGTTCTTCAATCAAGTGAGCTGTTTGAAATAATTTTTCCCCTATCAGGGGTACGCGTTTGACTAAAGAACGAAAATCTGTCCTTATCTTTTGAAAATGAGGCTCCATCCGGAGTTTACTGAGATATGAAGCCATAGCCCCGACATTTTTTGATATTGACATTTCATTATCGTTTAAAACAACAATCAGATCAACGCCCTGACTTCCTGCATTGTTCAACGCCTCATAAGCCATGCCGCCTGTTAAGGCGCCGTCACCGATTACTGCAATTACATTGTGCTTTTCGCCGTTCAAATCCCTGGCTTTTGCAAACCCCAGTGCCGCGGAAACGGATGTACTGCTGTGTCCGGTCCCGAAAAAATCATGAGGGCTTTCCGACCTTTTGGGAAAACCGCTTATTCCGCCCATCTGCCTTATTGTTTGGAAGCTCTCTCTCCTTCCGGTGAGAATCTTGTGGGCATAACTTTGATGACCGACATCCCAGATAACTTTGTCATCGGGACTGTCAAAAACCGAGTGAAGAGCTATGGTAAAATCAACAGCACCAAGGCTGGAAGCAAGATGTCCTCCGGTCCTTGAAATGGTGCTGATTATAAACTCTCTTATTTCTTCCGCCAGCTGGCTTAATTGAGAAGGATTAAGATTCTTTAAGTCTGCCGGCTCATTAATTGTTTCAAGAATTTTTCCCATTTAATTAGATTTCACGCTCCAGAAGATAATTTGCTATCTCCTTTAAAATTTTCCCTTTTTCGCCAAGGGGCTCAATAGCTCTGAAAGCTTTCCTTGTGGCTTCAAGAGCTTTCTGTCTTGATTTTTCAAGCCCCAGAATTGCCGGGAATGATATCTTGTCTTTTTTCCCTTCGTTATAATCAAGAATGTCATCCACTATCTGGAAAGTAAGACCAAGGTTTGAGCCATATTCAGAAAGACATTCAAGCTCATTCTTATTTGCCCCGGCGGCAATGGCGCCTGCAAGAATAGACCCTCTTATAAGAGCTCCTGTCTTCATTGAATGAATATGAAGCAGGTTACTTATGTTTTTTTCTTTCTCGGAAAATTCTATATCAAGGACCTGTCCGCCCACCATGCCGATGGGACCCGAGGCAGCTGCCAGCTCCCGAAGCGCCAGAGGAAAATGAAGATAGTCCTTGAGCTTGTTTGATGATTCAGGCAGGGCTATTTCAAAAGCATAGATTAAAAGAGCATCGCCTGCAAGTAAAGCCAGAGTCTCCCCGTACTTTGCATGACAGGTCGGTTTACCCCTTCTCGTCAAATCGTTGTCCATGCATGGAAGGTCATCATGGATAAGTGAGAAGTTGTGAATCAACTCGGCGGCGCAGGCAATTTTGATGACGCTTTCGCCTTTTTTGCCCACTGCCTCTGCAGCCGCCATGGCAAGAATTGCCCTGATTCTCTTGCCTCCTGACAGCGTGCCGTATTTCATTGCTTCCAGAAGATTATCCGGACAATTTTTGATGCCGGAAAAATATTTTTCAAGAGCTTTATTTACAACTTCCGCCTTTTCGTTAAGATATGCTTTAATATTTGTCATTATCATCTCTTCTCAATCTATATTTCCCTCTCCCCCGTCTCCAATCCCTCCCCTTAAATTAAGGGGAGGTTAGGTGGGGTTATTTGTTTCCTCTTCACTTTCTTTCAACTTAAAATTTTCCAGTGATATAGTGCCGTCTGATGAGGCAACCAATTTCTTCACCGCTTCTTCCGCCGACTTTAACCTTGCTGCACATATTCTTGAAAGGGCTATGCCTTCCTCAAACTTCTTCAGTGATTCCTCAAGAGGCACATTGCCTCTTTCAAGGTCGGAAACTATTGCTTCAAGATTATTTAAAGCTTCTTCAAATGTGAGATTTTCTTTCTGCAAATTCAAACCCTGCCTCTCTTAATCAACAGTGCAAATAAAATTCCCGTCGCTCACCATCACATCAATTTTGTCGCCTGAATTTACATTTTTTATACTTTTTATAACTCCGGAATCCTTTATATTTCTGCAAAGAGAAAATCCCCTGTCAAGAATTTTAAGAGGGCTTAAAGCTTCAAGCTTCGAAGCAATACCAATCATGCGCTCTTTTTTGCTTTTTAAAACTGCCGTAATTTCTCTTCCCAGTCTCTTTAAAATCCTGTCTAAATCTTCGTAATAATGCTCCACCTGAGTGAGAGGAAACCGGAAAACCGTCTTCTTCATTATCCCTTCCAGCCGGGTGTGCAATCTTTCCGCTTTTCCTGTAAGAGCAAGACCTTGCCGGTTAAGAAGTTGATTCACTCTTCTAATCAGCTCCGCCTTTTCGGGTACAACCATCTGAGCTGCCGCCGTTGGCGTGGGGGCTCTCAAATCTGCCACCAAATCGGCAATGGTAAAATCGGTTTCATGCCCCACGGCGGAAATCACAGGAACCCTGGAATTATAAATTGCTCTTGCAACCCTTTCATCGTTAAAGGGCATGAGTTCTTCAATGGAACCTCCGCCTCGCCCTGCTATAATTATATCCACTTCTTCAAGTAAATTAAGTTCATTTATTGCTTTTACAATACTGTCTGGAGCTTCGTCCCCCTGAACAAGGGCTGGAGCAATAATTATTTTTACAGCGTCATTCCTTTTCCTTATAATTGTAATCATATCATGGATTGCAGCTCCCCTAAGAGAAGTTACAATCCCTACCGTTTGCGGAAGAAAGGGAAAAATTCTTTTATGCGCGGCGTCAAAAAGCCCTTCTTTTGAAAGCTTTTCTTTTAACTGCTCCAGGGCGAGGAAAATTTCCCCGATGCCTTCGGGCTTCATCTCTTCAGCTATTACCTGATATTGCCCCTGTTTCTCATAGATAGAAACTCTTCCAAGAACTATAACCATGAGACCGTTTTCCGGTTTGAACTTAAGAATCGTGTTTCTGGATTGAAACATCACGCAGCTTATCTGGCTCCACTGATCTCGCAGAACAAAATAGCAGTGGCCAGCAGCAGACCTTGTAAAATTAGAAATCTCACCCCTTATCATCACATTGCCGAGCAGTTCATCGGATTCTATCTTTTCTTTAAGGTAAAGGGTGAGCTGTGTAACAGACCAGCAAAAAAGTTCCTGAACAAATTCCAATACAAAAAACCTCAAATGCAATATAATATTCTTTTAAAGTTCTGCCAGAGGAGGTTATTTCCTTCTATTGCATTAAAAGGAGGAGGCTTTTAAACCTTTAAAAAATGAATAGTATCTAACTCTTTTTTTATCGCCTTCTTTTTTTCTTATTCTAAATCATAATCATTCTGCAGCCCCGGTCAGAACTATGGAGAATTACCAAAAAACTTGCCGAAACTGAGGGCTGAATCCGTAAATTCTTCGTTTATTTTTTTAGATTTCAGATACTTTCGTTTGAGGAATCTTCGTTTCCTTTGCAAGCCGATATAGTGAGATATTCAGAGGCTGCTGTACGGAATGACTTTATCATGCTTAGTTTGCATCATTCTTAGTTTTTGTTATAATAAATTAATTATGAACACGGAATTAAAGAACAATACATTAAAGTCATTAGCTAAGCTTTTAGCTGAAAACAGGCAACAGGTAATTGATGCCAATCAACGTGATATTGCTTCCTGCGCTGTTGAGGATCCTGTCATCTATGACAGACTCAAAGTTGATTATAAAAAAATAACAAGTATGATTGTTTCCATTGAAAATGTAATTAAACTGGAAGAGCCGGTAGGGAAAACTATTACTTCATACCGGCACGAAAACGGCTTAAAAATAGAAAACAAAACTGTCCCATTTGGTACAATCTTTATTATTTATGAAGCCAGACCTGACGTTACGATAGAAGCTGCCGCTATAGCCTTTAAGGCGGGGAATAAAATTTTGCTTAAAGGCGGTAAAGAAGCAAGAAATACCAATCTTTTTTTAATCGAGCTCTGGCATAAATCACTTGCATTGAATAATCTGGAAAAGGATTATGTATTGTACCTTGATATTTCCAGGGAGGAAACACAAAAATTCATCCAGGAGAATAAGAAAAAATTTGATTTGATTATTCCCAGGGGCGGAGAAGCACTCATAAATTTTGTTGTTAAACACTCCACTGTCCCGGTTATAATAAGCGGCAGAGGGAATAATTTTCTGTATATAGACAGTGAAGCTGATTTCGACATGGCTGCAAAAATAGTGTTGAACGGCAAGCAAAGATTAAGTGTCTGCAATGCGCTGGATAAGGTGTTGATAAATAATAAAATTCCTGATATTGACACGAAACTGGATACACTAATCAAAGCGCTGTTGGATAATAAATTAACAATAATCGGGGATTCAACGATTTGCAAGCTTAATAATGAAATCAAACCGATTGCTGATGAATCTGCATGGTATGAAGAATTTCTGTCAGCAAAAATATTAGTAGCAATGGTGCCGGACGTGAACGAAGCTATTGCAATAATAAATACTTATTCCGGAGGTCATTCGGCGTCTATTGTTACTGCCAATGAGAAAAAAGCTCAAAAATTCCTTCACGAGGTTGATTGCGCAGCCGTCTACCATAATGCTTCCATAAGATTTACTGACGGAGGTGAATTCGGACTGGGTGCAGAAATTGCCATCAGTACTCAAAAGCTTCATTTTAGAGGACCGCTGGGTTCAGACCGACTTGTCACCAATAAATGGCTTGTGCATGGTGAAGGTCAGGTCAGGATGTAATTTTTATCCGGTTAAATAATCATTATGAAGAAGAAAATAGTATTAAAAATAGGGTCGACAACCCTTACCGCAGGGACAAACATGATATCCCGCGGCAAGATCGAAGACATTGGCAGGCAGATATTATCCCTGCGCAATGATTATTATATTGTGCTGGTGTCTTCGGGTGCTATTGCTGCTGCAAAACAATTTATAACTATCAACGGCTGGAACAAACTGGTAGAATCCAAACAAGCCATGGCAGCCATTGGCCAGCCCATTTTGATGCAAATGTATAACGAAGTTTTCAGTGATTTTGGCGTTAAAATAGCACAATGTCTGATGACATACAGGGATTTTGAAAATCAAGTATCGCGTAAAAATACGCTAAATACTATCAACCAATTACTGAAGCACAACTTCGTTCCGATTATCAACGAAAATGACACTACTGCCGTCGAGGAAATAATACTTGGAGATAACGATAAATTATCAGCACTGGTAGCCACTCTGATTGGTGCAGATATATTAGTGCTTGCCAGTGACGTTGACGGCATTTTTGACAAAAATCCGCATATTTACGACAATGCTAAATTGATCCCGGAAATCACAAAAATAGAACAGGCAAAAGAATTTGTAAAAGAAAAAAAATCAGACCTGGGAACCGGCGGCATGAGTTCAAAGTTGAAGGCAGCCAAAATCTGCAAACAGAATAACATCGAGACATGGATTATGAACGGGGGCAGAAACAACTTTTTGGTAGATGCCCTCCAGAATAAAATACCTTTTACAAAATTAATATAATTTATGAGGCAAAGGAACAGGAGTGCATATTAAAAAGTTTATCGGCAAACAGGAAAATCTATAAATGACAGGAGGAAAATTGTTATAAAAAATGTTATCAACTGGTTTGACATTCCCACGGCTGATTTTGGCAGAGCCGTAAAATTTTATTCAGAAATTCTCGGCATGGAAATAAACTACCCTGCCGCAAGCGTCAGGGTATCCCTTCGGGCAAGTTTGTTTTGCGCTAGACACCCTGCAGTTTTGCTGCGAGGTATTCCTATCGCAAAATAAAAGCCGGAGATTACATGGGACAAAAACTTGGATTCTTTCCGATGGAAGGATAGGTAGAATCGAAATATTTACTAATCCCTGCGAGACTTTAGAACAAATGATTGATAAAACAGCAGGTTTTCTGGAACAAATAATAAACATTCCTGAAGATTATGCAAAACAGATGATTGACAGCCTGAATATGACCCACTCCGACAGGGAAATTACTCTGGATAACTGCAGAAAAGCAGAGGACGACAGAATCCTTATCACTCACGGCACCGATACAATGGTTGAGACAGCAAAGGTGCTTGCAAAGGGAATAAAAAACAAGACAATCGTATTAACCGGCGCGGCAATTCCCTATAAATTCGGAAGCTCTGACGGATTGTTTAATCTGGGAAGCGCTCTTGCCTTTACCCAGACCCTTCCTCCAGGAGTTTACATTGCCATGAACGGGAAATACTTCACATGGGATAATGTGCGGAAAAACAAGGATTTGTGTGAGTTTGAGAAAATAAAATGAAAACATCATTTATCCAGCACTTCCCGTAAGCGCCGGGTAAGTTCTACCGGGGTAAAGGGCTTTAGCAATAACTCCATACCTTCCTTAAGGATGAACTCTTCATGAATTCCGCCGGCGCTGTAACCGCTGACAAACAAAAATTTCAGATCAGGCTTTTGAACATGCAGCAAATCGTAAACCTGCATACCCCCCATCTTCGGCATTACCATATCAAGCATCGCCAGATGAATTTGTCCGCTATAGTTTTCAAAAACCTGCAGAGCTTCTTTCCCGTTGGAAGCAGACAGAACCTTATATCCGCTTTCTTCAAGAATACGGATGACCAGTTCGCGCACCACTTTTTCATCTTCTGCCAGAAGAATCGTTTCGCTGCCGTTGCGCGGCGCCACAGGCTGATTTATTAATATTTTTTCTGCTTTTCCTTGCACTGACTTAAAATAAACTTCAAAAGTCGTCCCTCTACCGGGCACACTGCTGACAAAAATAAATCCTCCATGCTGTTTTACAACTCCATGGACTACAGCCAAACCAAGTCCTGTCCCCTTGCCCTGTTCCTTGGTTGTAAAGAATGGTTCAAAGATATGCTCAATTGCTTCCTTATCAATACCTGTTCCAGTGTCACTGATGGCTAACTGCACATAGCTTCCCGGGTGAAATTCAGGATGAGAGGCGCAGCAATCTTCATCAATATCTACATTATTTATTTCTATTAAAAGCTTACCGCCTCCGGGCATGGCATCCCGGGCATTCAAACTTAAATTAATCAGCACCTGCTCAAACTGAACCGGGTCAACATATACCGTGGCAGGCAGGGGATCAGTTATAATTTTAAGTTCAATACTCTCTCCGACAATCCGGCGCAGGAATTCTTCAATACCTGATAAAACCTGATTAAGGTTAATATTCCTGGGTTCAAGGATCTGCCTCCGGGAAAAAGCAAGAATCTGCCGCACAAGACCAGCGGCATGTTCGCACTCTTTTTTGACTTTGCAAAAATCGTTCCAGAGGGGATCGCCCGGCATAAGTTTTGATAAAATTAATTCCGTATAGCCGACGACGCTTGTTAGGATGTTATTAAAATCATGGGCAATTCCGCCTGCCATAATGCCGATGCTTTCCATCTTCTGGGATTGGAGGAGCTTATGCTCAAAATTTTTCCGTTCGGTAATGTCCCGCTGAATCGCCAGAAATCCCAGAATATTTCCCTGCTCATCAAGAATAGGATTTGCAGAATTATCAACAATTACAAATGCTCCGTTTTTTGTTTTGTTTATTATCTCGCCCCTTAGCACTTCCTTGTTTAAAATTGCCTTCCAGAACATTTTATAATTTTCCGGCTTCATCCTTCCGCTTTTTAAGATGCGCGGCGTAACCCTCCCGACAACCTCGCTTTCATCATAACCGTAAAGCCTGGTGAATTCCGGGTTAACATAAGTTAAGATGCCCTCGCAGTCAGTCATAAAAATCGCCTCGCCGGAAGCTTCAACGGCTTTTCTTAATTTGACGAGTGTTTCTTCCGTACGCTTATGCTCCGCGAGTTCCTGCTGGAGTTCTTTTGCAAATTCCTCGACCCGGTTTTTTAGCCCTTCCTGCAACCTGAAGCTGTTATCAATTGAAAACCCAAGAATTGTCAAGCTTATAGGTGCGATTATCAGTACAAAAATGTGGAAAAAAACTTCGTAAAAGGAATGCGATGTTAAATGCTTAAAAAAAAATGAGAAGCCGCCATACTCAAAATATTCGAATGTTAAATAGCAGGCCATAAAAATCCAGCCGCTTACCGCCACAGTGATGCTAAGTCTTTTCATCTCTTTCCTTTCTCGCACCACGTATTAGTGTAATGTCCCATAAATTCCTGACTTAGCTTATTCATTTCCAGTAATACAGAATTTACAATTTATACTCTTTTCTCACAATTTAAATTATATCAAACTTTTAAAGAAAAAACAATTAAGGAGTTTTTTTTATGACTGCTGCTAAAATTGCTTTTTTCTTGAGGAGCTAAGCCGCGGAACCAAAATCGGCACTTTTTTCCGGTATTCCAAATATTCCCTTCCAAAGCGGCGGTACAGTTCTCTTTCCTCGAAAATCCTGATATACAAAAACCCAAAAACCACTGCAACAGGAAAAACTATTATTATCGCCGATAAACTTTCAAACAAAAGAGCCCAGGCAAGTATTATGTTAAGCAAGCCGAAGACCATTGGATTCCGTGTAAACCTGAAAGGTCCTCTTATTATCAAATTAACCGTCTGAGGCAGGATAGGCTTTCCAAAAACCTCCTGGGGATGACCCTTTCCGATAAATACAAGTGAATACAATGCCCAGCCTTCCCAGAAAAATCCTACGATAATCAGAAAAAATGCAATGATTTGATTTACCGGCGAAATTGAGGGAAATGAAAGTTTCAAAGCCCTGTCCAGGTAAAAACCGCAGAGCACTATAACAAAAGGAGCTATGAATAAATGCAGGATTATAGTTAAAAGATAAATTATGAAATATTTAATTTTAATCATAAAACGTTAAGGAACATAGCAGATAAGCGTCGGTATGAGACCTATGTAAAACTGTGATTTAATTTTGCCTGAATCTGCTTCAATGACAAACACGCTCTCTGCACTTGGCGATACGGCATAGATATACCTGCCGTCCGGGCTTATATCAATCCCGTTAATAACGGCGTTTAGCTCAATAGTTTTTGCAACTTTGAAATTAGTTAAATTTATAACTGATATGCTCCCCGCTACAGGGCTTGGAACATAAAGTAAACTGCCGTCGGGAGAAAGCTTCATGTCTTTTGGTTCTTTGCCTACAGGAATTGTTTCATGCACTCTTTTAAGCCAGAGATCCACCACTGATACGGTACCTGACATAGTATTTAAAACAATGCCGTATCTGGAATCGGGAGTCATTAAAATTTTCGCCGGCGACGCCCCAACCTGTATTACATCCTGCATATCATTGGTTATGCCGTCAAAAAGAATGCTTTCATTTCTCTGCCCGTCATTAATAAGCCCGTACTTTCTGTCAGGCGACATTGCAGTACCGCTTGGCCTGAATTCAATTCTTACATTTGCCGACAGCCTGTCATCACGGGTGTATATTGTCATAAAATTATAGGAGTCAAAATTTGTCACATAAAGATACCTGCCGTCACTGGTCATATACATATTTACAGGACCATTCCCTACCCCCACTTTTTTAGTAACCTTTTTTCCCTTTGTATCTATAACATATATATCGTCAGACTCATTATTTAATACATATACCTTTTTCCCGTCCGGGGTTTTGCAGATGTCTACCGGTTTTTTCCCGGTCTTTATTGCATCTGTTACAGAACCTTTGGAAAGGTCAAAAACCAAAACCTCGTTGTTTGAAGGATTCAGCATATATATAGTGCCGCTGAACTCACTTTGAGAAAAAGCAGTTCCCCCGGAGAAGAGCAACACTGTTAAAATCAGAAAAAAACCAATTACCGCCAGACTTTTCATCAAACACCTCAAAGCTTATATTTTTTTATAATATCAGGGATTGACTCTCTCTGAATGTCAATCAATTCATTTACCCCTTTTTTTCCCATATCCATCAATTTATCCATGCACTCCCTTGAGAAGGGCTTGCCTTCCGCCGTCCCCTGAACTTCCACCAGGAGGCTGGAGCCTGTCATTACAAGATTCATGTCAACCTGAGCCTGGGAATCTTCAACATAATTAAGGTCCAGAATCTCTTCACCTTCCAGGATTCCCACGCTCACTGCGCTTATGAAATCTGTAACAGGCATTTTGGTTATCACTTTTTCTTTCATAAGAAAGTCAAAAGCGCTTAACATTGCCACCATTGAACCCGTTATGGCTGCAGTTCTTGTTCCGCCATCAGCCTGAATAACATCGCAGTCAATCCATATCGTTTTTTCGCCCAGCAGGGCAAGATCCACAACAGATCTTAATGACCGTCCGATCAATCTTTGAATTTCCTGAGTCCTGCCGGAAACCGAAACCCTTTCTCTGGACGTTCTCTGCATGGTCGAGCGCGGCAGCATTGAATATTCGGCTGTAATCCACCCTGTCCCTTTGTCTTTCATCCAGAACGGCACCCTATTCTCAACCGAAGCGCAGCAAATAACCTTTGTATCACCCATTTCAATCAAAGCCGAGCCTTCGGCAAATTTTAAAAAACCTTTTGTAATCTTTACAGGCCTCAGTTGAAAATTGCCTCTGCCGTCAGACCTGATCATCTCTTCCCCCCTTATCTTTTTTTCTCCAGAAACCGGAAGATTCCTGAGAAGGACTTTCTGCTTTCCATTCAACTCTTCCCCGTACTTCAAGCCTTGTCTCAGGAGAAATTTCCATCGTTGAAAGAACAGCCAGGTTTGGGTATACCCTTTCAAGCAGTCTCTTAAGATAAATTCTAATAGCCGGCGGAACTATCAGCACCGTTGATGCCGGAATCTCTTTCAAAGTTTTTCCAATCAGGTTTATCAGATTTTCAGCTTCTTTAAACTCTATTTTCAAAAGAATTCCTCTCTCTGACTCTTTAAGACTGGAATTCAATTTCTCTTCCCATTTGTGGTCAAGCGTTACCGCCCCAAGCTTTCCCTCGCCATCAAGATACTGCCAGCATATCTGCCTTGAAAGAGCCATTCTTACGTGTTCCGTTACATAATCAATCTTTTCAAGCCCGTCATAATGGTCGTTTAAAACCTCAGCAATTGTGATTATATCCCTGATGGAAACTCTTTCCGCCAGAAGGTTTTTCAGGATTTTCTTCACGCTTCTCAATTTGTTTCTTTCTTTCATCAGGTCTATGGCAAGCACAGGAAAACTGTCGGCAATGCTGTTAAAAAGATAAAATGTCTCCTGAAGCCCGAAAATATCCTTCACATTGGCTCTTAAAACTTCAGAAAGATGGGTGATTAAAACATTAAGCGGACCTGAAACAAGATTGCCGCATTCTTCTGCTTTCTTTTTCAAAGACGGTTCAATCCATTTGGCATTCATCCTGTAAGCAGGCTCAATGGTGCTCCAGCCTTCTATCAAGCCAAGCTGTTCAAGAGAACCGATGGCTATCAACCGGTCAAGATAAAGATCTCCCATGGCAGCCGGTGTTTCCTTAATCTTTAAAAGATAGCAATCGGGCTGGAGGCTCATATTGTCTTTTACCTTTATGCCGGGCATTACAACACCCGTGTCTTTTGAAATTTCCTCTCTTAAATTAGACAGTTTCTCAATAAGCTGTGCCCCGTGGTAAGGGTCAACAAGGGGAAGAAGATTTCCGCCAAGCTCAAGGGAAAGAAGCTCCCTTTCAAACAGGATTTCCTGCTGGGATTCCTGCCGACCGTCAAAGGAAATATCCACATGCCCTTCAACTTTCCATCCTTCATTCCCAAGCTTCATCAGAGCTTTATTAACATCAGCGGAAAAGACGGAGCCCTTGCCGGCATGAAAATAAGCAACTTCATCCTCTTTTTTAAGTTTTAAAAATGACTGCCTGCCTCTCTGCCCCGATGACCAGGGTACAAAACCTTCCGGCAATTCCGAACTGCTCATAAGGGTAAACTGCAGAGGTACCTTGATTATTTTATGCTTTTCTTTCAAATCCAATCAACTCCATAACTTGTTCTTCCACAAAATGCTGCATAATCCTGTTTTTACAGGTTCTCGGCTTTATGATATAATATTGCAAAATTGGAGAAATGTTTTGAAGCTTTACAACCTATCTAAAATAATTTTAATAATTATATTCTTTTTCCTGGCTGGTCTTGGAACCTGTTATCCGGAAAACGGCTTACCTGTCAGTATAAGAGTGCTCTTACATTCAGGCGCCGTGCCGGTAAAAATAAGTTCCCCTGCTCCCTTTAAATTTATAATTAATGGAAAGCAGATGAAAGCTGATTCTGCAAAAGATTATCTTGTGCAAATCAAAAATGATGCTCTTATTATAAATGACCCTGATGGCAAAGAACTGGTAAAATCATGCTCACCGGCAAGCGTTATTTCAACAGCAGGCGAGCCTTTAAAGTTAAACGGAAAAAGATACAGGGGAAAATTACAAATACTGGCAGGGAATGGAAAATTTTTGATATTAAATACCCTTCCCCTTGAGGATTATCTTCTTGGAGTGCTTCCCCTGGAATTTAACGTTAAAGAGGCAGAAGCCCTTAAAGCCCAGGCAGTGGTTGCAAGAACCTATGCCCTGGGCAAAATTTTAAAATCTTCAAAGAAAGACTACGACATAACATCTGACCCGTCCAACCAGGCTTACGGCGGCTTTGATGCCGAAACACTCCTGTGCAGTAACGCCGTAAAGGAAACATCCGGGCAGATTCTCACTTTTAATGGGAAACTGGCAGACAGTGTATGCTACCATTCCACCTGCGGCGGCCATACCGAGGACAATGAAAAAGTCTTCGGTACAAAACCCATATCTTATTTACGGGGGGTGGACTGCCGGGAATCCTGCAAAGATTCAAGGTTTTATACATGGAAAATAACCTGGAGCAGGGAATCCCTGGAAAAAATTATTAATGATTCGCTTGGCTCACAAAAAAAAATCGGCAAACTTCGCTCTATTGAAATATTGGAGCAGGGCTCTTCCGGAAGGGTCTCGAAATTGCTTGTGGAGGGGGAAAACGGAAAAATTGTAATTTCCGGAGATGAGATAAGAAAGTTCCTGAAATTTCCAAACGATAAAGGAAGGCTTCAAAATCTTTACAGCACTCTTTTTAAAATTTCCCTTACTATTGATAAGGGAGAAATCATCCAGATCGAAGCTGACGGCGGCGGATGGGGGCACGGAGTCGGCATGTGCCAGTTCGGGGCTCTTGGAATGGCTAAAAAAGGAATGGATTACCGGCAGATTCTTCTTTATTATTTCAACGGCATTAAAATAGATGATATGGCTCAATTTGTGAAATGAGCAAGCTTGTTTTGCGGCACGACACTCTGCAGCGAGACTGCAGAGTTTTCAATCACAAAATTAAAGGTTTAAAAACCCTTATCCTAGAATATTTAGTCCCATAAAGGAGGAGTTTTGATGCTTCAGCAAAAAGGCGCGGACATCTATAACAGGATTCACGAGCAGCCGGCTCTCTGGCAGGAGACGCTGGACTACATAAACAGCCAGAAAGATGAGCTGGTTTCCTGGTTTAAACAGGAAGCTTTTGACCGGATCATTCTTACAGGCTGCGGTTCATCATATCATGTGGCTGCAGGTGCAGAAAAATTGCTGAGCACGGTCGGCAAATTGCCGGCTTACGCTTATCCGGCATCTGAAATCCTGATTGATTCAAGTACTGTTATGGAACCAAAGAAAAAAGAACTTCTTATTGCGATATCAAGGTCGGGAGAAACTTCGGAAACCGTATGGGTAGCTGAGAAATTACAGAAGAAAAACCCCTCAATTAAAACAATTGCACTCACCTGCCAGAAGGACTCAAGTATTGCAAAATTAGCGTCAAAAACCCTTTTATTTGAAAAAGCTATGGAAGACAACCCCATAATGATAAAATCCTTTTCTGCACCGCTTTTTGCTTTCCAGCCTCTGGCGGCGGCAATAAGCGGGGATCAGAAATACAATGAAGAAATAAAAAAGGTTCCATCCCTTTGTGAAATGAAAAAATTTCATTCC
This sequence comes from Bacillota bacterium, assembly GCA_023486985.1. Taxonomy (GTDB): domain Bacteria; phylum Vulcanimicrobiota; class JAMDEM01; order JAMDEM01; family JAMDEM01; genus JAMDEM01. The sequence continues at coordinate 430 of JAMDEM010000018.1, read as the reverse complement.
CAGATTCAGCAGGCGGCTGCGATGAAGTTCAATCATGCTATTTTTCTGGGCTCTGGGGTAAACTATCCCATTGCCATGGAGGGCATGCTTAAACTCAAAGAAATGGCAGGAATTTCTGCAGAAGCCTATCATTCCCTTGAATTCAGGCACGGCGCTATCTGTGCGGTAAGCCCCCAGACTCTGATTATTCTGCTTCTATCGGAGAATCTGAAATCAGCCGAGGAAGAGCTGATGAGGGAAATTTCGTCAATGAAAGGTCAACTTATAGTATTCTGCGAGCAGACGGAGAACCGGCTTCAGGCGGCTGCAGAGTTTGTCTTTGAACTTCATTCCGGTCTTTCGGAATCAGCCCGCCAGATTCTGCTTGTTCCATATCTTCAGCTCTTTGCCTTTTATCACTCCCTCTCTAGAGGCCTTAATCCTGACAAGC
>JAMDEM010000172.1 GCA_023486985.1 Bacillota bacterium | reverse complement strand
GGTAATAAATGACCATCGCTTGAAGGGCGGAGGGCTTCTTGACAGTGTTGATCGCCAGACAGAGATTTTTGTGCCTCCGCTGGCTTTACTCCAGGATACTTTGATTTCGATTGTGCCTTTGACTTCTCAGGGCCGCCCTGCGCCACCTAAAGGATGGTGTTATCTTTCCAAGGCGTATGATTTTTTGCCGAGAGGAACTCATTTTACCTTGCCAGTTACAATTCGCATTCTATTCCGGAAGAAGTCGTCAGATGATTCACAGGCAGGTTTGTATGCTTATAATTATATAAATCGCGAATGGCTGCCTGTTGAAGGAGCAGTCATTAATGACGATACGGCAATTTCCAGCTCAATTACACATTTTACAGTGTATGCGGTGCTGGGGAAGCATAAAAAATAACTATCATAAATGGGGGAGGAAACATGTTAGTGAAGTCAAAGGCACAATCGAAATCAAAGTATCCTGGAGTAAAGCCAGCGGAGGCACAAAAATCTCTGTCTGGCGATCAACACTGTCAAGAAGCCCTCCGCCCTCACGGGTCATTTGAAGTTGTGCTATATCTTCCTGACTGACTGCCGCTGATGATGTAATAGAACTTTCATAGGTAACAAATAACTGCAACGCGGTAATCCCAAATTTATTACTTGCCTCAATAAGAACACCGTTTATTCCGGGGGCAAATGTATAAGTTGAAAAAAAGTTGCCCGCATTATCAACCGGTAAAGCAACCTTGTTTATAAATACACGGGTTCCCGGATTAGTATGCCCCGAAATTTCAAGAAGCGAGTTAATTGCGCCAATAGCATTAACCACGACAAAACCTGAAACAGTGTAAGTGGTACCAGTGCCGCCTGATTGAGGCGACCGAATGGTAACAACCAGTTGAGGAGGCTGATTTGCCGCCCAATTTATGCTACTTAGATTAAGGAAGAGAATAATTGCAAACGCCGAAATCAGGCAAGAGCGCATCAATATCCTCCTAAAAATTCGTCTGATAGGTTATCCGTAAGACCGACTGAATAAAGTCCTGTATAGATGAAACGGCGCTTATCTGAACGATATTCTGATAACTCAAAGAAAAATATCCATAGTTGAAAATACCTCCTCGAAAGTGTGGATAATAGTTGACAGATAGCGTGGATGTGTCACGAGTCGTGTTTATTGTGTTACTGGTACTATAACTGCGGGCTTTGGCAAATTCTCCGGAAAGTGTCACGACACCAGGTATCAATTGATAAATTGCTCCGTACGCCGGCTCATTATTAGTAGTGGTTTCCCTTGTGTCAGTATTGATAAACTCACTTGTAGTTAGACGGGTAATAAATGACCATCGCTTGAAGGGCCGTATCGTAAGATTTCTTACAACAAAAGAGCTGTCGCTGTTGGAACCAAAACCAAGCCACACGCGGTTGCTGGATTGACTGCCAAAGACGCTCGCATCCCACCCGGAGCTGTAATAATAAACTGAATATCCAAAATCATTAGTAGTGTTATTATTGAAAAAATCATCTGTAAAACTTCGGTTGCGGCGTCCGTTTATGGAGATACTTGGCCATTTGGGGAAATTAGCGGTAACGCTCCATGACGGCGCCCTGTTGGCAGTTGTTCGCCCAATTTGGCCCAACAAATTATTCCGGTTCGTCAAATAACCGGCTCTTGCTGTTACATAATTACCTATTCTGTAACTTAAACCTGAGTCTATGCGATCCTGATCCTGTCCAAAAACTGATAATTGTCCATAAAACGGCTGAATATAGGAGTAATCTGCGTAGATACTCAACCTCTCTGTCAATGGAATATCCGCTCTGACAGCAATGGCATGGTTTTTAACCTTTTGCTGATTTCCTATACTTTGTTGTTCATCACTCCTGGCAACCGCATAAGTTATTGTTCCTTTCCTATTAAAAATCATCCACTTCCCGCTTAGCGCAAAAATCTGGCTTTCTAAAAGAGAAGGATCTCCACCCGAAATATTGGCAACCTTATCTTGTGTGTTCAAAAAGTTTAAGGATATTGTGTGATTTTTTGATAATTGCCACTCTGCGCGCGCGCCCATCCTGCTCTGCCGGACAACAGAGCTTGTAGGAAGTGTTCCTACAAATGAGGAAACAGGCGTTCTTTCAGGATCAATAAATAACATATATCTTAAGCGGCCTGCGGCTGGGCGGCTTTCGTATGAAATGCCTCTTACACTTGGAGATCCCATTACCAAGTACGGAATTTCAGTATAAGCATCGCCTAAGGTAAATAAAGAAGCTTGGGTTCTAAACCTGACTGCATAACGATCCACGGATAGCGGATAGATTTTTCTTGTCTGATCATCAAGAGCTTGCAATGTGTTCACACCCGTAGAAAAAGTACCGTCAACTGTAAGATAATCACTAACTTTTGAAGAAAAATCCATCGTCAAATTTCCGGTGCTGTTCATTCCCCGCTGGCTGGCAAAAATATTACCAGTCCCCTCTGTAGAAATACCTGAATATGATTGAGATCCGTGCACTGTCACGGGTATTGTTTTAAGTTTTTTTTCTACAGTCCCTGCTCCCTGTTTAATCGTGAAGCTCCAGGATGTTAAAAGCTTATTTTTTGATCTATCTTTAACCTCAAACCCAACACTATGCTGCCCATTTGACAATGGAGCCTCTGGCTGGAACACAAAACGCGCCCTTAAAGCGTTATTTACCGCATCAGCTTCCAATATCTGCGGATTTATATGAACAGCCGCTCCGTCAACTAACATTTTAGCGCTGCTTATATCAATCCCGCTGGAAACAACAGCTGCATCGTTCACTTCAACAGCTATTTCAGGAGGAGAATCTGGTATAGTGACGCCGCTAGATGGACTCATAGAAGTAACCACAGGACTAAAAGTATCCGCCTGAACTACAATAACAAAAGGATTCTGCTGGGGATTAACAGATGGTGCAGTAACTGGTGGTGCTCCACTTTGGGCACTGGCTTGAATATAAAATTCTACTCCGCTAATGGTAACAAATTGACTGGGTATTACAGCATAAAATCCTTGAAAACCGGTCTGTTGCATTATAACCTGTGCATAAGTACTCTCGCCCCTGATACGATAATTGAGGTATACTTGCGGGGATCCTCCTGAACCTGACACTTGTACTGCTATATTGATAGGCGTATCCGCAGCCACCGCCGTCGGAATTGTTCCTACTTGAATCGCAAGGGTCTCCGCATATGATATTTGCCCCATCAAAAGGCATATAATAGTTATAAGTGCAAGACCTCTGGAAACGACAGAACCATTGGAAGCCATTATATCACCTTGCCTTCGCTTATGCTTTAAAGATAGTTGAATGGATTATCAAGTGTAATTAAAAATTTACTGGAATTATATCATAATGTAATTTTTAAGTCAATATCTATAAGTCATATAATTATTGATTTATATGTAATTCAAAGTATATAAAAGGTATGGTATGATTGCACTGTGATTGGCGGGAAACCCATAAAAAAGCAGCGGCGCACCCATTCTTTTCCGCATTTGGGGCGGCGCATCAAAGCTTTGCGGCAGTCATGCGGGCTCACCCAGGAAGAGCTGGCACACAGAGCTTGTCTGGCGGTTGCTTATTTTGCCCGCCTTGAAAGCGGGCACCTCAATCCTACCCTTTCAACCCTGGATAGATTATCAAGCGCTCTTAATATCCCGCTTGCCGACTTATTGCATATGGAAGAAAAAGAAAAATCAATTGCACAGGCTGATTCAATTGCAGGGGAAATTCAAAGACTGGTAAATGAATTGCCTCTTCCTGAACAAGTCACATTGCTGCGGATGATTAAGGCGTATTCGTTCAAGACAAAAGAGCCTCACTCGCACCTTCTTGATCAAAGTTTCGAAAAGGCTGCTGAGAAATCTGCGGTTTATAAGGCTAAATCAAGAAAAAACAAATCTTAAAAACAAGCAAAGCTTGTTTTCTCCCGTTCTTTCATAGGCGTGCAGCCTGTGATTGTAATAGCTCGAAAATAAACTACCACGTGCAAAGCCCATGGTATCCCCGGGCTTCGCCTTCGGCGAGTTTATTTATTAGCGGATGACTATGCCGTATTTCTTCACTTCCTGGACAAAAGTGCTCCAGCGGTCATTAAGGTCGCAAGGGTGGAGTGGATGGGGTTCAATCATGGTAAAACGGCTGCCGCGAAGACGAATCAGTTTAATCAAATCCTTATGATAATCTTTACCAAAGCGCGGGGAGATAACTGCAACATCAATGTCACTGCCAGGATGTGAAGTTTTTTTTGCCTGCGACCCAAAAATTATAATACTTGTTATCGGTATCTTAGCCGCTTTAAGCGCTTGACGATAAGCCTTCACTTCTTCTAAAACTTTTTGATTTAGCCTAACTGCTTGCCGAGCCATTTAAATATCTCCTCGCAACGTTTGTGCCACCTGGCGGTGTAGGCGGCAGTTGCTTTTTTGGAAAAGTTTAACTTCTCGTTATCATAACGAGCTTCAATATTGTAAACCATAATCTCCTGAAGCCATTGGCGATATTGCGGCTTGAGCAATACTTTACCAATTTCAACCAGCCGTTCGAGACCATGAGTAAAAGGCGGTGTCTTTAGATTATTTCTTTTCCTCCTTGTCTATCAAACTGTCCATGCCTATTACTTCCATCATCCGGCTGAAGCCTTCCGGATACTTTGCAGGTTTGCTTGAAAATGTTATATTTAAATCTTCGATTCTTCCCTCATAGATTTGGATAGTTATATTGCCGTGGCCGATTCTTTCCCCAAGCTCTTCAAGAACCTTCCAGAATCCGACTCTCTCTTCAGGTGTTATCTCTTCGTTGAAACTTTCATGCGTCATTTTTTGCCGCCTTCTTAATTTTTATGCTACCACTGCATATCCATTTTCTTTTTATCTTCAGGCTTTATGCCCTCATGAACCTTCAATGCAAAACACTTTTCAAGCTCTTTCCTAAGCTCGCGAGCCCTTGGAAGAGCATCAGGCTTTACCTTGCCTATAACATCAATAATCATGTCCATACCGGAAAAAGTTATCGGTGAAGCTTCCTTGGGGCTTATCGCCGCCCACCAGAAAGTACAGCTGTTAAGGCTCCGGTCAAGCTCCTCCTGAAGATCGTTTACGGCGGAAAGCGCAATATCGGTAAGTTCCCAGAGCAGGCTGTGAGCCTGATTGTATTTGTTTTTCCACAGGGGAAAAAAGTTACCCTCCCAGAAATCATCGGCTCCTGTTGACCAGCTTCCGGGTGGCACCTGTTTTTCCTCACGGGGAAACATATCAAGTATATCGGAAATATGCACAAGCTTTGCCCTGCTGCTATTTTTAGAAAGAGTATCAAGAAAAGGCACTATAAAGTCTTCAATATATCCTTTTATGTGATGGCCGAAAGTCTCTCCATCCATGGCAAGAATAATGTAGCCATCCTTGCCCTTAAACCATTTTTCCATGTCGTCTATAAGCCACTCTGCTATCTTTTTTCCGTCGAATTTTTTGCCCTCACTGTCTTTTTCAAGGCTTATCTTATTGCTCCAGAGGCTGGACCTTAAAAAAACAGGGAGATCGTCCACCGTGACCACATAATCATAGGGAACGGTGTTATGAAGACAAACAAAAGGTATGTCCTCGGTTATTGTCCAGTGATAGCCTAGTTCTTTTATGGTTTCTATTATTTCATGACCAAAAGCCATTTCAGGCGGAAAAATTCCTCGCGGTGTATAATTTTCTCCAAAGACTTCCCTGTTTTTTTCAAAATTAAGGGTAATCTGCCTTATTCTTTCAAGCTGTGGAATAAGCGGCAGGATTGGATGGTAGGCTGCTGTGCCGGTTATCTCAATTTTTTTCCCGTCCAGAGCCTTTTTGACGAGCTCGATTACTTCACGGTATCCTTTATGCAGCAAAAGCTCAGTTAAAGACCAGTTTATGTTGAAAGTAAAGTGTGCATCATCTCTGGAATTGACAAGCTCAAAAAGAGGACGGTAACACTCATTTACTATTTTTTCCAGTACATTATCAAACTGTGTAGGAGGCTGGTAAATATGTAATAGAAATCCAATGTAAATCATTGAGTTAATAATTTGAGAATGGCAACTGTTATTCCTGCCTTTTAACTCCCCCTTCCCACTCTTTAACAAAGCTGACTGTTGGACAAAAAGTGCTGGACAAAGAATAAAACTCTTGTTGTGTCATTCTGAGCGAAGCGAAGAATCTGATTTTTCATACCACTCTTCACTTAAATCCTTCCATGTCAGATTTGTTGATTCAATAAGTGCAGTTTTTTTTGCTCTTATCCAACTTTTAAGCTCTTTTTCACGCCGTATTGCTGCATATATATTATTGGTTTGTTCATAATATATAAGACGGTTAATGTTATATTTTGATGTAAATCCCGGTACAAGTTTATGTTTATGCTCGTAAACACGGCGCTCAAGATTATCCGTTACACCAATATAAATGGTTCTCGATCTACTTGCCATAATATAAACATAATATTGTTTCATATTGTACCTATTTTAAAGCAGATTCTTCGCTTCGCTCAGAATGACAATCGATTTTAGCCTTAACTTGTCCAGCAAAAAATTGTCCAACTGTAAGTTAACAAAGAGGGGAATAACTTACTTACCTTGTTCCCTGCCCGGAATGGGAAACTGCTTCCTTTATCTCTTTAATTACAACGCCGGGATTGGCAGCGTGCATCATACATCCAATAGAAACAGACTCAAACCTCACTCCCGGACATATGAAACAAGCCATGCCGAAATGCTTTTCAATCACCGGCCTGGCTTGCGGATATTTATCAAGAAGATCGCCTATAATTGTATCTTCCGTAATCTCGTTAAATTCTCCGTTCAATTTCTCTAAACTGCCTCTACTCTTTCAACCGCTGGAACCTTTTCTTTAAGATAATTTTCGACACCCATCTGTATGGTCATCTGGGACATTGGACATCCGGCGCAGGCGCCTTTAAGCCTAACCTGAACCACATTGTCAACAATATCCACCAGTTCAATATCTCCACCGTCTGCCTGAAGAGCCGGTCTGATATCCTGAATTGCTTTTTCTACCTGTTCTTTCATTTTGTTTCCTCCTGAACTGTTTTTCAGCCTTTTTCAACTTTATTGTATCATATATTTCAAAAACTTTCATCCTGCAAAATGCTTTTTACAGTTTTCTTCTTAATAGAAACCTCTATCTTGTCCCATGCTCTCATAAATGCTTCTACAACCGCCGGGTCAAACTGGGTGCCGGAACTTTTCTGCATTTCCTTTTTTGCTTCTTCTATACTCATTCCTTTGCGGTACGGCCTGTCGGAAGTCATGGCATCAAAAGAATCCGCTACAGCAATAATCCTGGCAACAATTGGTATTTCTTCGCCCACCAATCCTTCAGGGTAGCCCTTGCCGTCCCAGCGCTCATGATGGTGCCTTACGCTATCAAGTGCGGGAGTAAGAAATTTCACATTGGATAAAAGCCTGGCTCCTATATCAGGGTGTAATTTAAGTATATTCCATTCTTCTTCGGTTAGTTTTCCAACTTTTTTCAAAATATCTTCGGCAATTCCTATTTTTCCGACATCATGAAGAAGAAGGCTGTATTTGAAATCCTTTTCCTTTATAATATTTTCATCAAGCTCAGCGGCTATGCAATGAGCATAATAGGCAACCCTGCCCGTATGCTCGCCCGTATAAGCATCCTTAAGGTCAATTGCCGTGGCAAGGGCGCTTATAGTCTCTATATACGTGTTTTCAAGCTCTCTTACCGTTTCTTCCAGCTGCTGGGATTTCAGCTTTTCTTTTGTGTACATGCCGCTAAGTTCCTGGGCGTATATCAAAAGCTGTTTCTCCGCCGCCTCAAGATGCGCTGACATCTCTTCAATTTTTTTTGGATAAATGGACTTAAGTTCACTCACCATCTCCAGCGCATCTTTATAGGACCTGGGAAGGGTAATCATAAAAGTGGTTCCTTCCCCCTGTTTACTTTCAATTTGAACTGTGCCTCCGTGAGCTTCGATGATGTGTTTTACAATCGAAAGCCCCAGTCCCATCCTTGCGGTGGGGTCGGTGATGGAGTCCTCGGACTGATAGTAAGGCGAAAAAACTTTATCAAGATTTTCCTGGGAAATTCCCGCGCCTGTATCTCTGAAAGTAACTTTTATCCAGTGTTTTTCATCTTCACATTCAATAAAAACTTTTCCACCCTCAGGAGTAAATTTCATGGCATTGTTTAAAAGATAAGAAAGAGCCTCCCTTATTTTTCCCTGATCAGCCTTAATGTTTTTTATTTCATTTTTTGCCTCAAACTTAACTTCAATGCCTGCCGAAGCTATTTTCTGGGAATTTTCCATTATTATAAACTGCAAAAGGGCGGGCAGTGAAAAGTCAACCTTATCAATGGCAATCCTTCCGGCTTCCATCGTGGAGAAATCCACCAGTTCCTCTATAAGGGTTTCCAGCTTTTTGGACGAGCCAAGGATGGCTCTTATAAATGCCTGAAGTTCCGTTGAGTGAGAGGGAATAAGAGCCTCTCCCATAAGTTCCATATATCCTTTTATAATTGAAAGAGGGGTTCTTAATTCCTGGGAGAGAAGGCTGATAAAGACATCTTTCATTCTTTCAAGGTCTTTGAGCTTGTCAACGGCAAACTCCAGTTCTTTCCGCTTTCGCAGCTCTTCTTTATAGATATACGCAATATCTTTAGCATAAGACAGAAGCTGTTCCTGACTCATGCTTTCAATATCTTCCGATATGACATCTTTTGCGTTAATGCGGGTTTTCATAAGCTGGGAAAATTTATCGCCGTAAAGCACCTGATTAATCTTCTCAATTAACTCAAGAGGACTGAAAGGTTTTTTAAAGAACTCATCGGCACAGGTTTCCTCAAGAATTTTTTCTGAATCTTCAATTTCCCTGCCGGTTAGGAGAATTACAAAAGTGCCTCTAAGAAGAATATCCTCCTTAATTCTTTTACAAACTTCAATGCCGTTCATTTCAGGGATGTTTATGTCAAGAAGAATTAAATCGGGGCGCTCGTTTTTAGCGATATTCAAGGCTTCCGTGCCATTTTGAGCTTCGCGGATTATATAATTTTGACTCGAAAAAGTCCTTTTTACAAGTTTCCTTATAATCTCTTCGTCGTCCACTACGAGTAATTTTTTCATATAATTTCCTCAGCCTAATTTTTCAACGCGTGCAGTAATTATCCTTCATGCTTTAGCATGAAAAATAAGCTGGTCAGGGCTAAGGTTATAGTTCTTGTTAAAAACAGGGAGGGAATTATTCCCATCACAGGAATAATGAAAGTCCCGCCGGCCGGTAGGTTTTATAAATGAATTACCCTGCGGTGAGCCGCAGGGTAATTCATTTATTCTTACTTGTGTTTGTATTTCCCCAGTGTTTCAGCCAGCTTAAGAAGAACCTCTACTTTATCTGGCTCAAGCTCGTAAATATGTTTTATAAGCTTTATCTTCTTTGGAGATAGAGCTTTCATTTTTTCATCTTCTTCACTGTCAGTTAAGAAGCTTATTGATACACCGAGAACATCTGCTATCTTTTTTAAGATTTGTATGCTGGGATTTTTTCTGCCCCGTTCCAGCATACTTATATAATTTGGCGTAATTTCAACTGCTTCGGCAAGCTCTTCCTGGGTCATATCAGCCTCAAGCCTTGCCTGCTTTATCCTTATGCCGATTCTTTCTTTTAAGCCTGCCACTGTATCCCTCCCTTTCAATAAATCATATCTTTCTTAATGCAAAGAAGGAATAAACTATTGGTTATATAGAAATATTACTTACAGTTAACTTTTTTATAATATGATATAACTGTCATCATCATTTAGCTCCAATTTTCAGCTTTTCCCAGAGGTCAAGTTCCTTCTCCAGTGCGTCGGAGGAATAATTAACAACGGGTATGCCATATTGACCCATCACATCAAGAATATCATGACGACTGACTCCGAGAAGCTGAGCAGCTTTACCAGAGGTTATCTTCTTTTGTCTGAGGAGATCCAAAACCATCAGAAATAAGGCTCTTTGAGCCAGAAGTTCTTCTGAAACGCCATAAAATTTTACCAGTTCATCGGGAACCTTTATTTCTTTCAATAGACTCACCTCCCTTTTAGCTTTTGCTAACCCTAACTTATCATACCAAAGAGGCAAGCAATGTCAAGGGTTAAATCAGACCGGCTTAAAGTCTGATTAGCAACAATTAGAATTCACTGCAAAACCTGCGACAGCTATCCAAAGTTCTCTAAAAATTCTTTAACACCCATTATATTTAAATATTCTTTATTTAGAGATTCTTTATTATAGCTGATCACTTTCTTTATAGGCACCACGTCCTGAATCCCTTAATCTTGAAACAAGCGCAATTGCGGGTTCCGCTTCGCCATAATCCGACTCACTTCTTTGACCCATTCTTTGGCAATCTTAATCGCTTCTTGAGCCTCTAGGGTTGAGACCGGAGCTCCGGGCTCATAGGTGAACTTATTTCTTCGCTGGCGCATCTCGTCGAACTCTTCCGCTAACTCCCTGTACTTTTTGCCCAAAACCGCACTGGCAAACTCAATGACTGTTTTGTGCTGTGCTCCATCAATCGGGCGATAACCTTCTAGAAGCATCAGGGCTCGACCGGTTCGGAGCATCGCCAGATAAGCATAGTTATAGGAAGCCTCTCCGTCAATCGTCAGGTTCGCAGCGGCGACTTTAAGGTCTTCGTGCGCCCGGTCCAAGTGTTTTTGCACTTGGTCGGGGCCGATCTTTTCCTTTTTCATCAGTCCCTTATCGGACAGGTTAGAAATCAATTGATTCAAATACATGTCTCGTCTCCTTTAAGGAAGATCTTGGGTTTTTCCAAGACATTAAGGAGAAAGCTGTTTTTTTCTTCCTTCTTTTGCTGCCACTCGGAAGGAGAATAGACATGATAGTTTATCTCCCTTTGCAAAACCTCTTCCTGTTTTTTGACTAAGCCGCGGATTTTTTTGAAATCCGGCAGGCCGATAATCAAGAGATCAATGTCAGACCCGCTCGCTTCTTCGCCGGCGGCAAAGGAACCAAAGACAAAAGCCGACTTAATACCAGACAGGGGAATAAAAGCCTCGCGGAGAGCGCCTTCCACACCAATGGTCTTAGCTAAAATCGTTTTTATTTCCTTATACAGCGGGTGCTTGAGGTTAAGCTTATAAAACACAAGATTGCCCACCTGCTCGGTGGTGAAAAGATTTTCTCTTTTTAAGCGCAAAAGCTCATTTCTGATATTGCCGGCGGAGAATCCCAAGAGACCTTCCAATTGGCGGACATAGTAGCGGTTTTCCGGGTTGGTGAAAAACAGAGCCAAGAGCCGGCGGCGCAGTTTTGAATTTAAATTTAACAGAGGCACTGTCATTTATTCTCCTTTTAATACAATTGTATTGTATCTGCAATACGGTGTCAAGTTGACGCTACTACAACAATTAGAGTAAAAAGGCAGTGGCAGACCTTGGTCTGCATGATAAATAAAGGCAAAGCAAGCTTTGCCACTACAATTACAACAACTAGAAGTTTCTATAAAACCCTGAGGTAAAGAAAGGAGAGTTCAGCTACCAGTATTTTTCTTTGTACTTTTTATAATATTCAACTGTGGATGCAAGACCGGAATCAAGGGAAACCTTTGGCGTCCAGCCGGTTAATTCCTGAAATTTTCCATAATCGGCAATATAATCTCCAACTTCAATATCGGCACGTTCTTTGGGCCAGGGGACTTTTTCGTATTTTCCGCTGCCCGCTGCCATCAGCACTTTCTTCACAAGGTCAATAAACTTTACCGGCGTGCCGCTTCCCAGATTGAAAGCCTGACCATAAGCTCCGTCAGATGCGCCTGCAAGAAGAAAGGCTTCCGCCACATCATCCACATAGTTATAATCCCTTAACTGGTTTCCTTCGCCGTAAACCTTGATGGTTCCGCCGTCCAGGGCAAGCCTGATAAACCAGTTAAGTATTCCGTATTTACCGTGCTTCATCTGGTGCCTTGGTCCATAGGTATTATTGATTCTTAAAGAAGTTGCTTTAATCCCGTGAATCCTGTGATACAAAAAGTGATAGTGCTCGGCAGCCATTTTATTTACTCCGTAAATATCAACCGGCTCCATCTTGTGCTTCTCATCCACCGGGGTATATTCAAGCCTTCCATACTGGCCCCTCGTGCCTGCATAAATAATCTTAACCTTCTGATTGTACTTTCTGCAGGCTTCCAGAAAAATCATATTGCCCCTGCAGTTTATATCAATATCCGTAAAAGGTTCTATCATGGAATCCACATGGCTTGTCTGTGCGGCAATATGAAAAATATAATCTTTTCCCTCAACCAGATGATTGACTGAAGCCTCGTCCCTTAAATCGGAAATATTTACTGCAGTCTTTTCTTTTATGTCTTCCACATTAAAAAGATTGCCCCCGTAAAGAGGCAGAAGGGCATCCATTATGGCGACATTTGCGTCAAGCTCAACAAGCCGGTGAGCAAGATTGCTTCCAAGAAAACCAAGACCGCCTGTAATCAGAACGTTTTTGTTTTTGTATTTTTCACTATGTATCATTATAAAATACCTGCCATACTATTATAAATGAGATTGCTTCGTCGTTTCACTCCTCGCAATGACATTTAATAGGTCATTATATAATACCCACCAGGCTGTGATCTCCCAGCATTAATTTATAGGCTTTAGGCTTTGTATGCACCTTATAAACAGTAACATCCTTCCCTATAAGGCTGTCTTCCAGGCGCGAGCCTATCTCCAGGAGAGTACTGTTTTCAAGAATTATGCTGTGCTCAATCTCGCTTTTTGTTATTGATACATTATAATAAACAGATGTAAAAGGACCGATATAGGAATCAATAATTTTTGTGTTTTCTCCAATTACCGCAGGTCCTCTGATATTACTGTTAATAATTTCCGCTCCCTTTTCGATTCTCACTCTTCCGAAAATCTTTGATTTTTCGTCAACTTTTCCAATAATCTCAGGCTCTATTCCTTCCAGTAAGATGCGGTTAGCTTCCAGAATATCTTCAAGCTTGCCTGTATCCTTCCACCATCCCTTTACAATATGAGGTTTCACCTGTAATCCACTGTCAATCAAATGCTGGATGGCATCCGTGATTTCCAGCTCATCCCTCAAGGACGGTTTTATACTGCTTGCCGCTTTCATTATATTTTTGTCAAAGATATAAACTCCAACAAGTGCAAGGTTGCTCTTCGGCTCCTTGGGTTTTTCCTCAAGCCTCACCACTCTGCCGTCAATTAGTTCCGCCACGCCGAATTCCGAAGGATTTTTCACCGGCGTAAGAAGTATAAGGGCATTCGGCTTTTCTTTCCTGAATTCCGCAACAAAATCAACAATGCCGCCCTTAATCAGGTTGTCGCCCAGAAACATGACAAAAGGCTCGCCGTCAAGATAATCTTTTGCAACAAGCACGGCATGGGCAAGGCCGCGCGGCTCTTCCTGAAGAATATATTTAATCTTTGCTCCCCATGTGCTTCCGTCTCCAACGGCTTCCTCTATTTCGTCTTTCGTTTCGCCCACTATTATCCCGATATCCTTTATGCCTGCGTCCACCATTGCCTCCACGGCATAAAAGAGCACCGGCTTATTTGCAATGGGAATCAACTGCTTTGCGCTGGTATGAGTAAGGGGTCTGAGCCTCGTACCCTTTCCTCCGCTTAAAATTAATCCTTTCATGTCACGCTCCCTAAAGAAATTTATCATAGAATTACGCCGGTTGAAGCTTCCTTTCCTGCTTGAAAATTTTAAAGCACATTGCCGGTACATCAATAAATTGTTATTGTGGCGCGGCAATCCTGCCTTTATTTTGCGGCATGGTACCCCGCTGCAAGACTGCAGGGTAGTTTATAAATGAATTTTAAAAATTTACAAAAAATTAACATTTTATTAATTCTCAAGCTCTGCAGTTTATGGTATAATATGAATCACACGGTGGGTCACCCATTCTATTTTCGAGCTATTAAAATCACAGACGCACGCCAATGAAATAACGTGAGAAAACAAGCTTGCTTATTAAAGGGGTGTGAAAAATGACAAACCCGATAGATAAAAGCGGCAGTCCGGCTTATTTCAGTTTTGACCAGTTGCAAAGACTTGCCGATATCATTGAACAGTCCCCGGTAAAAGCCCCATTACCCCAGAAACTTCCTGAAGACCGGCTGGAGGCGGCGGAATCTCCCGGCACAACCAGGGATATTATTCTCATACCTCCAAAAAACAGGTTTGTAACAAAAGCAGGCGGTATTGAACCTAAAGCTTCACCTGAAGAGCTTAAAAATATCGGGGTGGAGGTGGGCGAAAGCCTTGATATCATAAACGGATACGAGGGAAAAGCTTCTTCTGAGGCTATCTCAAAATTAAAAGAACAGGGTTATCAGATTTATGATAACAGTTCAAGAAAGCTGGTTCCCGGCATCCCCAAAGTTAAACTTCCAGATGATAGCGGCATCCCCAATATTGATGCCGTAAAAATGACGCAGGCAGACCAGATTCATAAAGAAGGCTATAAAGGCAAAAATCAGGTTGTGGCTGTAATAGATTCAGGTTTTTATTACCCCGGTGTTAAACTTGAGGCATGGAAAGATATCGTACAGGGCAGTCCCACTCCTATAGACCCCAATGGACACGGCACACATGTAGCAGGCGACGTTATCAATATGGCGCCTGAAGCAAAAGTGGTTGCTGTAAGAGTTATGAATGAAAAAGGAGCGGGCAGGCCTTCTGATATAGTCAAGGGAATCCAGTGGGCAATCACCAATAAGGAAAAATATGGAATCGGTGTTATTAACCTCTCACTGGGAAGCGGTCCCGACGGCATATCTTATAAAGACGACCCGATTGACCAGTCGGTTGAAAAAGCTGTAAAAGAAGGTATTACAGTGGTTGACGCCGCAGGGAATTCCGGACCCAAAAGCAAAACAATCGGCGACCCGGCGGATGCTCCTTCAGGAATTACCGTGGGTTCGGCTCTTGATAATAAAACTGTAAGCACCTTCTCAAGCCGCGGTCCCACAGATGACGGCTTTACAAAGCCTGACATCATGGCTCCCGGAGAATTCATAGTTTCATGGAGTTCGCCCGGCTCCCAGCTTGATAAAATCGGAACTTTTGTATCAAAAATTGCTTTTGGGTCCGGAGAAGAACTTATTGCGCTTTTAAAGCAAAAACCCCAGTTGATAAAAGCTTTAAAACTGCCAAAGAACATCTTAAGCATGCCTCCCGACAAAGTGGCTGTCCTTGTGAAAAATGTTCTTCCCCCTATATTTAAGCCGGATGACAAACATCTTGGCGCTCCCGGGACATCATTTGCTTCGCCTGAAGTGGCAGGCATAGTTGCCGATTTAAGACAGGCAAAGCCTGAAGCCGCGCCCCAGGAAATAAAGCAAGCCCTCACGGCTACAGCAGAGGATATGGGCGCAAAATACGGCAAAAACGAAGAGGGAGCCGGCTTCATCAGGGCTGACGAGGCACTTCATAAATTAGTAGGACAGAAAGCAAGACATACGAGATAACAAAGAGGCTATTTAAAACATCATGGAAGACAGAGAATTTGCAGTTATTCTTGAAGGTATTCGCTCCGATTTCAGGGTCTTCAAAGAAGGACTGGATCTGGTGCATCAGCGTCTGGATAGTATGGAAATACGCATGGACAGACTTGAAATGCGTATGGATAAGCTTGAAATGCGCATGGATAAGCTTGAAATGGAGATACACTCTTTTACTTTTGAAGTGCGGGAAGGCAATAAGGTCATTCATGCTATTTTAAGTGACCATGAAGATAAAATTTCTTCTGTTGAAAAGAAAATAGCTTAAAATTGAGATTTCTTTTTTTCCTTTATCTCATCCACAAGTTCTAAAACTTTTTTTTCAATCCCATCTCTTATCAAGCGGACTTTTTCTATCTCCCTGCCCTTCGGGTCTTCAATATTCCAGTTTCTTTCCTCCTTGCCGATAACAACAGGACAGACGCCTTCAGCGCAAAGTGTTATTATAATGTCAAACTCGTTTAAATCAAAAAGCTCAAAACTCTTGGGCTCGTTTTGGGAAATATCAATCCCCTTCTCCTTCATTGCCTGAACAACTACATGGTTAATTCTAGCAGCCGGAGTGCTCCCGCCGCTGTGAGAATGAAGAAATCCCCTGCCGTAAGAATTAGCGAGAGCCTCCGCCATCTGGCTTCTTCCGGCATTTTCATTGCATATAAAAAGTATCTTTTTCATTGTTGCATTCCTCCAACCCCCTCTCCCCGATGGGGAGAGGGTTATATGGAGTATCCTCGTCTCCTATGGGAGAAGGCACATCTAAACTTCCTCGCCCCACTGGGAAGAGGACACTCCTAAACTTCCTCGCCCCTCTGGAGATAGGACACTCCTAAACTTCCTCGCCCCTCTGGGGAGAGGACAAAGGTGAGGGGTTCCTTTTGTTTTTTTTATTCCAGTACAGTAGAAATATTCGGCTTCTCAACAATCCTGTAGACAGGAAGCCTTGCGCCTTTTTCCAGAAAAGAATCAAAGTAATTCACCGACAGCAAACTGTTCTCCGCCTCCGGCTCCAGTAAAGATATGGCAAGATTTGCCGAAGGCTGTGCCAGTGAAATGTAAAAACTTCCATCCTCAAACAATCTTGTCTCTTTTTGCTTTCTAACTTTAATACAAACCTTAAAATGCCCTTCTTCAACTTTCTTTTTAGTCTTTGCTTCTTCAACAATAAAGCTTTCCACAGAAAGATTTGCCGGTCTTGCCAGTCTTTCAACTGATATACCGTGAATTTTAAGGATTTCGGCAATCTTTCTCATGTATGGAGGCAGAATATAGCCGTAAGGTCTTTCTGTAACCAGAGTCGGCACAAGTAAATCAAATGCCGTCCCCTTAACCTTTACAACCTTTTCAGTTCTTTCCAGCTTTATCCTGCCCGTTTGAGGATCTTTTACCTCCCTGATTTCGTATATTAAATATTCCACCGGCTCAGGACTTGCAACTCTTTTTTCCCGCAAAGCAATTTTGTCGCCGGCTTTTCCGGCGTATGCCTGAATTCGTGCTTCATTAACAGCTTTCAAAACTTCTTCATTGTGTTCATAAGCGTATTTTAAAGCTGCCGTCATTGCAATTAAGTGGCAATTAACTCTTTTTCCAAGATCGCTCCTTCCCGGAAAAGTCGTGCTTTCAAAAAGAAAGGAAATTGAATTCTGTAGTCCGCTGTAATTTCTGTTTGTTGTGCTTTGAAAGCTACCTCTTTTAATTCCTTCTTCCGGTTTATTTTTGCTTACAAATTTAAAATACCAGAAAGGCTTATATCCTTTCTCCTCCAGTGCTGTCTTTATTGCAGCAAGAAATTCTTTTTCTCCGATGCGGCTGAGATTCCCGGGAGCATTTGGATGAAGACAGGATTCAAGCAGAAAATCATAAGCTCTCGAACCCGCCTCATGGGCATCAATAACTACATGGGGATGATACTTATTTAAAACTTCGCTTAAAAAAGCTTTTATTTCCGGCGAATCAATTTTCATATAATCCCTGTTCATATCGTAATTAAGGGAATTATGCCTCCTGAAGGCTTCGGCTCCGTCGGGATTTAACCGGGGAACTATAATAATAACCATTTTATCAAGAAGATAGGAAAGGTCCCCTCCGGCAATTTTTCTCATTAAAATTAAAGATGCCTCACAGCCGGCAGGCTCGTTGCCGTGAACCTGGGCATCTATGAGGAAGATAACTTTTCCTTGAAAATATGCTTCCCATGGTGAATAAACAGGAGGTTTTGCTAAGATAACCATAGGCATCTGCTGCCCTGAAGCGCTGCTGCCAAAAAACTTTATTTTCATGTTGTCGGTAGTCTGCTGGAGGTCGATGAGGTAATTAACCAGCTCTTCATTTGATGTTATGGCTTTAAAATCAGCCTTTTCTGCTGCCGTTTTTAAATCACCGGCAAAGGCAGGGATTATTAAAAGCAATATCAATAGCCAGATTGCGTATATTCTCTTCACAAAAAAACACCTCTTTGTTTATTCCCCTCACCTTTATCCTCTCCCCAGAGGGGCGAGGGATAGGGCGAGGGGTCAATAATTATTTAAATGCCGGTAAATATTGTTTATGAACTTCCAGTATTTTATTTAAAATTTCTTCTGCTTTAACGGAATTTCCTACAAGGGGGTGAATTTTCAGTGCATTAATGGCTTTCTCTCTTGAACCGGTAAGTGCGGCTTCAATGGTAAATTCCTCAAACATTTTTATTCTCTTGATAAGGACGGCAGCAAACTGAGGCAGAACCCGCCCTTTATATGAAGGCGAAATACCCCGGGAGGAAATCTTAAAGGGAAGCTCCATCACATTTTCCTTTTTCATATCATTGAAAGCGCCCTGCTGGCTGTAATTAACAATCTGAATGCTTTCCTTCTCCGATACAAGAGCCTTAATTACATTTATGGCAGATTCCGAATAAAGAGAGCCTCCGCGCTCCATGAGAAGCTCAGGCAAATTTTTAAAATTTTTTTTGCTATATTCTTTTAAAAGATTATTCTCAATTTCCTTTACCTTTTCAGCGCGAAGAGGAACATTCTTTTGCTCTTCCAGAATTTTCTTCTCATAATAAAAATATCTAAGATAGGGCGATGGAATTATCCCGATGGCATCTATAGTGGATTCTTTTATCAGGCTTTCCTCATCTTTCTTTAACCTTAAAAGTTCATCTCCTTTTTTAAGAAGCTCCTCCATTACGCTTTTCCTGTTGTGGAATGCATCCACAACCCATGAAAGATGATTTAGCCCTGCGTAGTCCAGCTCAAGTTTTCCCTTTATATCAAGGAGTCCGGCAAAATGCCTCTCCATAACCAGGGGAACATTGCATAAGCCGGCAGCCTTTATCCCTGTTTTTTGCAAAAGTGCTTCTGTAATTATGCCGGAAGGATTTGTAAAATTAATAAGCCAGGCTGAAGGAGAAATCTCTTTTACTTTTTTGCCAATTTCCAGCATTACAGGAATGGTTCTTAAAGCGCAGGAAAAGCCGCCGGCGCCGGTTGTTTCCTGGGCTATAACTTCCGATTCAAGAGCTATTTTCTCATCAAAAACTCTGGCAGACTGTCCGCCCACTCTTATCTGGCTTATAATAAAAGAAGCTTCTTTAATTGCTTCTTCAAGGACAGTGGTTGCTGAGATATTTATGGAAACTCCGGCTTTCTTTATCATCTTTTTTGAGAATTCCGATAAAATTCCAAGCCTTCCGGGATCAATGTCCATAAAGGAAAGTTCTTTAACGGAGAAACTGCTGTGTCTTTTTATAAAGCCGTCAATAAGCTCAGGGGTATAGGTACTGCCTGCACCGATAATTGCAATTTTCATTTTTTCTTCAAAATTTCAAGCATTTCTTCAATAAGATTTTTCTCGGCTATGGCTGTCATCACATGTCCGTGGGCATGAACAAGAAGGAAAGTGGGGGTAATGGATGCGCCTCCTGCCTCATCCTGAAGAAGCTTTGCCTGTTCCTCATGCGCTATTTTAAGTTCTTCATCTGCTTTTTTAAGATGCTTTTCCGCCCCGGCGAAATCTCCGTTTCTTGCGGCTTTTAAGGCGCAATATGCTTCGGCTCTGGCGTTGCCGCCGTGCAGAATCAACTGGAAAGAAACTTCTTCGTACGGATTCATTTGCTTCCTCCTTTGCCCCATCACCCTTAACTCCCCCACGCCCCCTCTTAGCATAAGAGGGGGATTTGTGATCCCTCCCCTTAAATTAAGGGGAGGTTAGGAGGAGTTATTTTCAGTTCCATCTTTGCTTTCAAGCTGTTTTTCGTATGCTTTCACGAAAGGATAATAAATTGCCGTTGTTATTATTAAATTAACCAGAATAAGCACCAATGCCTTCCAGTCATAACCTGTAGCCAGGAACCCTCCTATCGGTGCCGGAAGAGTCCACGGCACTATTATAAAAGGCTTGCTTACCAGACCGCTCCAGATGGCTATATAGGAAATTACACCTGAAATTATGGGAGCTGAGATAAAGGGGAGAGCCATTATCGGATTCATCATTATCGGCATTCCAAAGATAACAGGTTCATTAATATTGCAGATTCCGGGAATAACGGCAACCTTTCCCAGTTGTTTTAGAAATTTTGACTTGGAAAGAAGCAGTAAAAACACAAGCCCTAAAGTGGCGCCGCTTCCACCCACCCAGACAAACCACTGGTAAAAAACAAGATTGGTGACATGGGGAAGAACCTGATGAGCCTGGGCGGCGGCAACGTTTTCTTCGTAATAACCCATCCAGACTGTTAAAAATACAGCGTTTACCACTGAAGCGCCGTGTATTCCTCCAAGCCAGATTAACTGCATCAAAAGATTTATAAAAATAACCGCCCAGATTGTATCGCCCAGATAAACAAGAGGCTTGAAAATATAAAGTATTGCTCCCACAAAATCTATTTTCAAAATATCAGCTATAACCCATATCGCAAGCATTACAACAGCGCCGGGAAGAAGACTTGCAAAGGCATTAACCACGGAAGGAGGAACGCCTTCCGGCATTTTAAAATTCATGCGGCTTCTGGAAAAAAATCTCATTACTTCCACGGTGAAAAACGAAATTATGATTGCGGCAAAAAGGCCCTTCCCGCCCAGATTCTGCATCGGAAGAACCCATGAGTTATTCATCCCGTGAGCGATATTGGCAAGGTTTAAAGGTATCTGGGTAATCAAAAAGCCGGCGGCGGAAATCATTCCCGCTGATATTTCATCAAGCTTGTAGCTTTTTGCCAGACTGCAGGCAATGCCGAAGGAGGCAAAAAAAGCCATGAGGTTTATGGTTACCCGGGATGGAAGAAGCATCCATGACCTGTTTTCAAGATACCAGGAAACCGCCTTTTCAATTGCAGGATGAGAAGCAAAAAATTCCTTGGTAAACAACTCAACCGGGAGCATGCCGAGCAAAATAAAAAAACTTCCCAGAATTATCAGGGGAAGAACTGCAACTATTCCGTCACGAATGGCTCTTAAATGTTTTAATTCTGCCAGAACTGAAATGGGTGGAAGAAGCCTTTTTTCAATAAATGACAGAATTTTTTCCATAAATTATTTTTTCTATAAAGAACGTCAAAACCCCTTTAGTCCATCTGGCCGAGGTTGACTGACTGCATCTTCTCGGTTTCGGAAAGATAATTAAAACCGGTTTTTAATGCTTTATACACATCCTCCCATTCCACCTTTTCCGGATTGGGAAAAAATATCCAGTAGGCATCGCTCCATGTTTCAACTTCGTTGCTAAAAGACAAAGCTCCAAGGATATAATCTTCAAAAAATGTTCCTACCTCATATCTTCCAACCCTGTCTATCTTGACGAGTTCTTCATTTTTCCTCTTTTCAAATTTTTTCTTAAACTCATCATTCATTTTTATTGCCATTTTTATCTCCCCCCACCTTAACTCCCGGAAAATAATGTTTGATTATTTCAATATAATTATACCCACTTTTAGCCATTCCAAAAGCACCTTCCTGGCACATGCCTACACCGTGTCCCCAGCCGCCGCCGTGAAACACATATTTCCTGCCGGCGCCGCTCCCGGTTTCTTCAATATAAAAGAGGGTGGATCTTAAACCTCCAAGACTTATTTCCCCGCCTGAGAACAGCCATCTTATGGCATCCTTCTCTGCATAGTATACTCCCGTTGAAGTATTTATTTCAAGTTTTAATACCCTTCCACGCGGCGACCTTTCAGCAACCTTTATCGAATATAACTCACCTATCTGATTATTATTTTGCGGCTTTACAATGAGCTGGGAAACACCCTCCTTTTGAAACGCTTTTCCATCTCGAAGCAAAACAGGAATGCTTTTATTAAAAAGTTCCTGAAGCTGGGAAATGGTGTATTCTTCTTTCCATCTGAAACGGCTGGAGTCTTTGCAGAAGGAGGGAGGCGGGGTGTCAATAAATTTTTTAAAATCATCTTCACCGGAAAGATTTAAATTTCCGGAATAATTAAAAGGCGAATCATATACTGAAACAAGATAGGGACAGGGATGGGCATCCCATACTCTTTCAATGTTTTCGCCAACTCCTCCGCAGGTTGAATGATATGTTATATCGGCAGGCTCTCCCTGATAAAGAATAACCTCTCCCGTTGTTTCTTCGACCGCTTTAGAAGATGAAAAATCCTCGGCAAGCACACCTCCGTAAGCCTGGCAGTGAACAGTGGAGCAAAGGTCATAGCCTTCGCTTGCATGCCTTGCACGGTGGGAAAGCGCAAAAGTTCTTGCAATAACCGCCATTGCCTTGAGCGTTTCTTCCGGATAACTTGAAGGTATTTCCTTTGGCACAACTCCGCTTATGTATTCCTCAACGCTTAATTCATTGATTACACCAAGAGCACCGTCCTGCTGAAGGACAACAATATCTCCCCTGTATTTTTTGCTTTCAAAAGTCCCGTTGCCGTTAAGTTTTACAAAAGAAAGAAATTCCCCCGCTGATGCAGGTTTTATTCTTACCTTGCTCTTTGCAGTGGCAAGAAGTTTTTCATCATGATAAATAGCCAGATAGGGATTTTTCATGAAAGGAGCAACAGGGCGTATCACAAGAAGCTGATTTGGCGCAAGCCACAGCTTTGGAGCCATTTCTTTTGACTCCGTGGGATAAAGCTCCCCTTCAATTTCCATATCCGAGCCTGATATTACACAGGCTTCTTCACTCTTTACGGAAAGTCCCACAGTAATTTTCCCTCCTCCAGCCTTTACCGGATATTGCGGCTGATAAGGCATAATGTATGCCGGATTTTCAGCAATTTTAAACCTGGCAGGATTAGTTTCCGCCGATTCAGGGAGAAGAAAATTAATAAGGCTGGCAATCAATACTTTTACTTCAAGGCTGGCAGAGTTCTCAGGAGAAAACAAATTTTCACCAGCATAAATGGAATTCATCGAAGGGTTAAAAACAATGGACGCCTCTTCAACTGCAGGCTGAGGATTGCCCTTCATATCCAGCCATTTACCCAGAACTACAGATGGTCCTGAAGGCTTAACCAGCATGGCAGTTTCCCTGCCAAGTTCGATTCTATGCGGAAGGTTCATTGATATTCTTTCTACGGGAACTATGAACCTGCACCTTTCAGCTCCTTCAGTCCAGCGGTAAAAGCTTGCGCCAAAAACTTCTGCAAGCTGGAAATCATTGGCTGAGGAAGCCGGCTTGTTAAATTCATCCCTGTATGAAGTCTGGAAAAATGAAAGAATCTTACCGCCGCCGGTGCAGAATTTTTTTATATTTGGCAACGCTCCCCGGGGCAGGCATCTTGTATCCGGAAAGATAAGAAGTGAATAACCTGAAATTTCTTTTCCCAAAGCGGAATCTTCAAGAACATCAAATTTTACTCCTATTTCCTTAAGAGTTTTTACGGCGGAATCAAAATCATACTGTCCCCGCCAGCCTTTTGCCTCAATAGTGGCTTTGCTGTGGATGAGGGCGATTTTGCAATTTGTCATTGCCCCCTCGCCCTTCCCCTCTCCCCAAAGGGGCGAGGGTGACGAACATAACCAAGAGCCTGTGCTGCTATAAACGGGTGTACAGAAAACCGATAAAATTATTGCGGCAAAAATCAACATCCTGCCGCTTTTTTTAAGAAACTCAACCGCCTTTTTATACGAAAGGCTCTCCTGCTTCATAACAACCGCTGTTTTAACATTTCCCTTTGTTTTCTTTAAAAGCATATAAGCTTCAGAGTCCCCAATTTTTAAAATTTCTTTCAGGATTCTCTTTGCCCTGTCTTTTAATTTATTGCTCACCGGTTTTAAATCAATCATTAGATTACCGTAGGTGGCGCCGCTTTTTATAAAGGCTCCGGTGGAAAGCATATTTAACACCATTTTCTGGGCGGTGCCGGCTTTAAGGCGCGTTGAGCCTGTAATCACTTCAGGTCCCGCATTAATTTCAATTGCAATATCAGCCTTGCTTGAAATGGGAGCGCCGGTATTGCAGGTGAGAGCTATTGTGGAAGCGCCGGTTTTTTTTGCAAACTCAAGAGCGGAAATGGCAAAAGGAGTTTTTCCGCTGGCTGAGATTCCCACCACAACATCTCTGGGAGTCAACTTCCTTTTTTTAAGCTCAACTGCGGCTGCGGTTTTATCATCTTCCGCGCCTTCCACCGACCTGTATAATGCCTTCCTGCCGCCGGCAATTATGCCCTGTACTTTCTCCGGGGGACTGCCAAATGTTGGAGGACATTCGGAAGCATCAAGAACTCCAAGCCTGCCGCTTGTGCCGGCTCCCACATAAAAAAGCCTTCCGCCTTTCCGGAAACTGCCTGCAATTAAATCAACAGCCCTTGCTATAGCGTGAAGTCTCTTCTCCACAGCAAGGGCTACTTTTTTATCTTCATTGCTGATAATGTTTAAAATTTCAAGTGAGTGCAGTTTATCAATATTACTGCTTTTTGCCAGCCTGGATTCTGTTACTGGTGCCTTTCTTATCAAAAATATTTCACCTTCAAATCATGAGATTGCTCACGTCACCCTCAACGGCCTCCTCCCCCTTGCCCTCCAACCGCTACAAGAGGGATGCAGCCCGTTCAAAAATACTCCTGCCGTCAACAAGTCCATAGGCTCTGGCGTCAATTAATTCAATCGGCTTGTTGAAACGGTCAGCAATCTCCTTGAATCTGTCAAACCGGTGGCGCACCTGAGGAGCAACCAGAATCACATCAAACTCATTTATTTTATCTTCAAGGCTTTCAGAGCCTGCAGATTCAATCAGGGCATAAATTCCTTTTTCTACCGAGAATTTTTTCATCGCTTCAACAATAAGGCTGGTGGACATTCCACCCGAGCAGATAAGTAGAATTTTCAAAAGTTTACCTCCTTCTCAGAGCCCCTCACCCTAACCCCTCTTTAGCAAAGAGGGTGGACAACTAATCTACCACTCTAAAGTGGCATAGCCGTAAGGCGGAAGTTTGACCTGAAAATTTGAGCCGTTGCTTTGCAAATCAGATACATCCTGCTTTGCTATGCTGCCGGAACTGTTATAGACAGTCATGGCAACTTTTCCCGGTGGAAAAGACGCAAGAGAAACAGGATTGTTCCTTTCAATTGAAGTCATACTTTTCATCAGGAGAAGATATTTTCCGTCCCTGTTTTTAAAGAGCCTTCTCTCCACAAGAGGCTGAAGGACCACGCAGTCAACAACCGCCGGCTGGGAAAAATTAAGGCCGCTGAATCTTATGCCCAGAGTATGCAGGCATTTTGCAAGAAAATATGGTCCCATTACCTTTTCCATTGTAAGGTATGGTACATCAGGCGATCCGCCCATTGCCACCTGTATTATTATATCTCCGTCAATTCTCATGTTAGCGGCAATTGCTTTTCCAAGACCCGGCTTCTTCAAAAATACAAGATAAAAATTATACTGCTCGGCATCAGTCATGTTAAATTTTATCCAGAAGGAATTTTCCCGGTTAAGTTCCACAAGCTTCATTTTAAAGCCGGAATCCTGGTCAGCCGGATATTCTTTTATTTCAAAAACTTTAAAGACTGTCTGCCCGTGCTCGGCTTCTAATATCTGAAAACGGAGAGCTGATATTTCAGTAAAGGACAAATATTTTTCCGCCGGAGTCCGGTTAATGTTAAGGAGAGCAAGAAGCGCTTCCACAGTGGACTCAGCTCCAGAGTTCTTGTTAATGCCCGCCTGATCCAGTCCGTCATAGCTGGCACCGGTAGAAGCCATGTACATGGGCTCTTTGAAAATATTGTTGCCGTAGAGCCATGAAGCCATTAAACCAGACATCATGGCATAATTTTCCTTGCCGGTAGCTTTATAAAGCCAGATTAAATTTGAAGCCAGCGCTTCGTCAGAATATGAAGTCTGGGGGTAAATAACAGGGTGAGGCTCAAAACCGTAAACAGGACCATAAGATGACGCAAGGTGAACAAGCAATCCGTTTGCCTCTTTTTCAGCCGAGTCTATCCATTGACTTTGATTGAAAATAATACCTGCTTCACAAAGCGCCTGAATTTGACTGCTTCCGTAAGCATGCCAGCTCCTCATAGCCGTGTAGCTGGATAGATGCGCATAAAAGGGATAGGTTTCAAAGTCTCCGCCCTGAAACTCGTCAATCCCCCGGCAAAGCTTTTTTATCAAATCAGCGGTGTCATCATTTGCCTTCGCCTTGTAATATTCACAAAGACCCAGAACGGCAATGGAGGTAACATCCCCGCCCTTGTTTAAAAGCCAGGCTGGAACTTTTTTGCCGTGAATCTCTATGTAATTGCCGTAACCAGTCTCAGGCGCGGACAGATAATCCTTAATTCTTGCCTGCGTTAAAAGCAATGCTTGTTCAAGGCGGGATGCATAATCCTTATCAATGCTTTTAAATACCCTGTATCCATAGCCCAGTGAATAAAGGGCCCGTACGGTCCACCAGCTCATGGATTTTACACTGCCGGGATCGCTGGTATTTCTGCTTCCGTCTTCTTTGATGAAGTTGTAAAACAATCCATCTGCATCCTGCATGTACAAAATAAAATCAAGACATTCCCGTGCCTTTTTAAGGGCGTTCAAATCTCCAAACTGCTCGAAATATTTCATATATACAACAGCCGCTCTTGCAGCATCATCAACACAGGCAATGCCCCCGCTCTTTGCCGCCGGCTGGTCCTTGCCGGCACCGGGATTTTGAGGGTCGGCCGGAGAAGCAAAAACCACTACAATAATTTTTTTCCCTTCGGCAGTTGTTATCTCGCGCTTAAGGCTGTCAAGATGTGAAAGGTTTATATCACCCTGGTTCAATGCATAACAAAAGCCCGCCTGGAGATATAAAAGCAAACTTAAGAGCATTAATACTGCCATGCTCCGTTTTATCATTTAACCACCTCAACCTGAAAAGTTTCCACCTTGTCCCAGAGCATTTTCTGAACCGATTCCTTAAACTTTTCCTTTGCCATTACCTCAACGGGCTTATCGGTTTCTTCAATGCTCTTTTGTTCTGCGCCGTTTTTCTTCTTCTCTTCTTTTATCTGGAAGCTTCCTTCCACATTCCCCCGGGCAAGAAAAGATTCTTTTTTAAGATCAAAAGTCGCCTCGTCTGAATCCATCCAGTCTTTACCTTTCTCAATCCTTACATTTCCTGTCATTACTATCAATTGCTCATCTTGAAAATAATGAGCGTTATTAGAAAGAGCCGTGTTTTCAGCCTGCACAACTTTTACTTTTCCCGTGGCGATAATTTCTTTCTTTGCCCATAAAAATTCAATTTGGTTGCAGGTCAAAGTTGCCGGACCTTTAGAGAGGGCATCCTTCAATTGTTTTGTTTTTATTGAAGTTGCTTTTCGCTCGGCAACAACTTTTACCTTGCCTGTCACCACCGCCCTCTTGTCCTTGTAATAAACCTTCATCCTTTCCCCTGTCAGAACCGTCCCGGGCTGGATTATCTTTACTCCCCCGGTGAGGTTAGCAATCTGAGTCTTTATATTATACTCGGCATAAGGAGAAGTCATCTTCGTGTCTTCCTGAGTAAAAGTCACATTGCCCATGAGCTTGACCATCTGTTTCTTGTCGTCAAAAACAAATTTGTCGGCGCTCATATGGACTTCATAATTTTTTCCGGCTTCTTTGGACTTTTCCGAAGGAGCAGGTTCCTTCTCCTGGGCATAAACAGCCAATGGGAAAAGAATCAATAAAAAAAGAAAAAGAATTACTTTTCTCAAAAATCCTCCACACATATTAATCTATTCCCTCACCCCATAACTCCCCTGCATTGCCCGTTCGGGGAACGGGCACCACAAGCATACCTCTTTAGCAAAGAGGGGGATAACGTACTCCCTTTCCCTCCCCTTAAATTAAGGGGAGGTTAGGCGGGGTTATTTTGCGATTGAATACTCCGCAGTTTTTCTGCGGAGTGTCGTGCCGCAAAACAAGCTTGCTTATTTTGCAACGGAATACCCCGCAATATTGCTGCGAGGTAGTTTCTTTTAAAAAACTTCAAATTTTATTCCGTTTGATTTTTTGTCCTTAACCTTCACCTGCAATTGTCCGCTTTTTGCGCCGTTGGGAACTTTAATCTCAAGCTTATCAGCTTTCCATGAAACAACCGGCGCTTCCGCTCCGCCTATATATACTTCCCCTTTTTCTTTGCCAAAGAAACCTCTTGCCTCCACTTTTACCCCCGCCTTGCCGCTGTCCGGCTGCAGATTAGTGAGGTACGGAACAAGGCTTGCATTGAAGTTTTCAAGAAATGCCTGCCATTGAGGGACAGCTTTTGCAAAAGCAAGATTCGAATACGGATTTCCCTTTAAATCTTTCCATGAATCAGACTTTCCTTTATCCGCCGGGAAAAATATGGATATTCCTCCGGACTGGGTGACTCTGCCTTCCGTAAATCCTTTATCAATAACAGCTTCCTTTACGGCTGCAATTACTCCGCTTGCCTTTTCTTTGACATTTCCTTTGAGTTCGGATTTTGCCAGCAAGTCGCATAAATCCACCAGGTCAACAAAAGACGGGTCATTGTAAACCAGAACAGATGCTCTGATATTTTTTAATTCGATAAGAGCCGCCGGATCTTCTGAAACTTTTGCAAGCTCGCCGGAAAGATCGAAAAATTCTTTGGCGATGCCTTCAAGTTTTGAAAGTTTGATAGCGCAGAGAAGCTCTTCAGTTATACCTTTTGCTTTGTAGTATTCAGCATCAAGATTTACAATCTCTTTGGCAAGCTCCTCCGGAGTCTTTGACGGCTCCCCTGCAAGGCTTTTTAAAATACTTCCATAGGGCCAGCCGTAGGCGGAAGTTGCCTCGGGCGAACCGATAAAATACCCGCTGGCTGGATTCAGAGAATCCTTAAAACCATACATTACTTCTGCCATTGCCATAAGGCAGGCATCAAAGCCCAGAATATCAAATTTCGACGGGGCTTTCCCGAGAACATCTTTCAGCTCATCAAGAGTCATCACCTGGGCGCTTTCCGAATCATAAAGCACGTACTGGTAATTTGTCCTGATGTTTTTATATCCCCCTCCGTGGGTGCTTAAATCCATAAGATAATGCTCAGCCGGGTAATTTTTCTCGCCAATGGCAATGAAATCGGAAAGAGTATCTTTTGACGCCATATCAGCTTTTTCAATCGTTTTAAGTATGATACTGGATTTTGGGCACTGGACAATTGCAAGACCTTTATCTGTCCTGACCACCCTGCCAAAAACCACGCCGTCTTTTATGGTGTCAAAAGATACTCTTTCCGA
>JAMDEM010000112.1 GCA_023486985.1 Bacillota bacterium | reverse complement strand
GAGAGAAGAAGATGCTTCAGAGAATTTATGGCACAGCTTTTAATACCAGGGAAGAACTAAAAGAGTTTCTTACCAGGAGAGAAGAGGCGCAAAAAAGGGATCACAGGAAGCTCGGCAAAGAGCTTGACCTTTACAGTATCCAGGAGGAAGCCGGGCCCGGCTTGATTTACTGGCATCCAAAGGGCGCCGCCATAAGAAGAGTCATAGAAAATTTCTGGGTTGACGAGCATTACAGGCGAGGCTACCAGCTTATTTATACACCTCACATAGCAAGGGCAAAACTATGGGAGATTTCAGGACACCTGAATTTTTACAGGGAAAACATGTATTCCCCCATGGATATTGAAGGACAGGAATATTTGATAAAACCCATGAACTGCCCGGGCCACATTCTTATCTACAGGAGCAAAAGAAGATCATACAGGGATCTTCCCATGAGATTTGCAGAACTCGGCACGGTTTACAGATATGAAAGGTCGGGAGTTCTCCACGGAACCCTGCGTGTGAGGGGCTTCACGCAGGATGATGCCCATATTTTCTGCACCATGGAGCAGTTAAAATCCGAGATGTCAGGTGTCATGGAGCTTGTGCAGTTTATGCTTTCAACTTTCGGCTTTAAGGAGTATGATGTAAATCTTGCCACAAGGCCCGAGAAATTTGCCGGCTCCGCGGAAGACTGGGATATGGCTGAAGGCACGTGCGCCCAGGTTCTTAAAGAAATGAATATCCCTTACACGATTGATGAAGGCGGCGCAGTTTTTTACGGTCCCAAGATTGACATAAAGATAAGGGATGTTCTTGGAAGGCAATGGCAGGGACCCACCATCCAGTTTGATTTTAACCTGCCTGAGAAATTTAATGCGATTTATATAGGCCAGGACGGCAAGGAGCATTATGTGGTAATGGTTCACAGGGCGGTGCTGGGCTCTTTAGAAAGATTTTTCGGCTGTCTGATTGAACATTATGCGGGAGCATTCCCCGTCTGGCTTGCCCCGGTGCAGGCGGCAATCATGCCTATTGCCGACAGAAACCATGAGTATGCCCTCTCTCTTAAGAAGCTTTCTTGGGAGAAGAAAATAAGAGTTGATATAGACTTAAGAAACGAAAAAGTGGGCTTTAAAATCAGGGAAGCCCAAAAGGAAAAAATTCCTTACATGCTTATTGTGGGCGACAAGGAGGAAGAAGAAAAGAAAATATCGGTACGTTCAAGGGTAAAAGGCGACGAAGGCTCAACTGAGCTGGATAGTTTCCTTTCAAGGATTACTGAGGAGATAGAAAAGAAGCTGCTATAAAATGACAGACACCGACAGCCTTGCAAAAAAACTGTGGAACTTTATCAAAGGCAGGCTTTCATGGCATGAAATCCAAGCCATGGTTGATGAAGATTTTAAGATTATTCTTGTGGGTAAAGAGGATAAAGTAAAAGCACTTGCAAAAAAAATAACCGGAAATGAAGAGTTTCAATGGGATGAAGGCGGAAAGCTTTCCCCCATTTTTTTGCCCCTTGAGGCAGGCTCAAGGGAAAAGGCGGTTGACAGCCAGGCAATAGTTTTCCTGCTGGATCTCTGGCAGGTTGAAAAGGAAGATATTAAAAGTCATAAAGAATGGCTGCCCCGGAGAATTTCTGCTTCCTGGATTTTTGAGGGAAAGCATGATGTAATGCGCAAAGAAATAGTGCGCGGCTGGTTTGAAGAATTAACTTTGCCGGAGCCTGTCTTTATCGAAGAAGTTGAAAGAGAGGAAGGCAAAACTTTTGCTCCATACATTGTAAGCCTTTCGCCCAATCTTCAAATGGCGATGGCAAAGAATTTTCCTCCCTTGAGAGAAGAAGTTGCTTCAAGGCTTATAAAGACAACATCAAAGCAGAACCTCATTATAGCTCTTGCATCTTCCATGCCGGCAAATATTCCTGTCATAGGCATAATTTTTGGAATATTCTCCGTAACAGGTGAAACGGCTGTATTAACTGCAAATCAGGTGAAATTGTGCCTGCAGCTTGCGGCAATTTTCGGAAGAAAGTTGACTTTTTTTGACCGTATGGCAGAGATTTTGCCGCTGGCGGGCGGCGCTTTTGGCTGGCGCAGTATTGCCAGGGAAATCGGGGGGCTTATACCGGGCGTTGGTCTGGTTGTTAAGCCCACCATAGCATATTCGGCAACATATCTTACGGGAAAAATTGCCTGCTGGTTTTATGAAAAAGGCGATAAATTGAGCGCCTCGGAAAAAAGAAAAATTTATGATGAAGCAAAAAGGGAAGCAAAGAAGCTGATTGACGATATTACGGAAAAATGGAAGAGAAAGGACCAAACAAGGTGAAGCCCTTACGATTATTATTATGGGTGCTGGTTGGCGCCGCTCTGATTTCGGCGCTGGTTGTTGGATACTTACGAATAAAAGTTGAGTCTAATTATAAAAATGTTAATCTGGTTCTGGATTATGATGCATTCAAGGAGCTTGCCAGAAGCCAGAGCTGGAATGAAGATGATGTTTTAAAAAAATTCAAGGATGCGGGCATCACCGGGCTTGCTTTTTCCGAGACTAATGTGGATAAGCTGAAACTTGATAAATATGTCAGAGTTTACAGCGCGGAAGATATGAAGATGTTGTCTTCCGTTCCGGTGCCTGAAAATATTCCGGCAGTCAGGTTTATAATTGCCGATAAGCAAATTCACGAAAATCTTTCAAGAAATCTCGAGATTCTTTTTGGAACGGAAAGAGTGCGCGCTGAATCTCAAGATGTTAAAGGAGCTTTTCATGGAAGCATAGATTTTACTGCAGACCCGAAAGAGCTTTCCTTCCTTGGGCTGGGCTTCTTAAAAAGCGAAGTTGAAATAGCTCCCCGTCTTGGATTCAATGTGGTTTTAAGACCCGAGGCAAAGGACAGCTACCCGACTGACTCAATTCTGCGTTATTTTGAATATTTGAAAAGTTTTCCGAAAGTCTCATGCGTAGTTTTTGGCGGCGTTAGAAATCAGGCAGCCGGTTATCCTGATTTCCTCGACCAGACCGCTGATGGAATTGCATCACTTGGGTGCCAGCTTGGAATGATTGAAGTTCCCCAGGTACAGCTTGCCCAGAAAGGCGTTCGAAGACTTGCCCTGAAGTTAAAAGACAAGGCGGTTCGGGTGCAGTCAATCTCCCAGGCTTATATGCAGAGATTGAACAGCGATGAAACAGTTGATATTTTTGACCTTGGCGTAAGAGAAAGAAATATGAGAGTCCTTTATTTAAGACCATTTACTACTGCCCAGAACGGGAAAAATCTTCTTGAAACCAACATTGAATATTTTTCCAATCTGAAAAAAGAGCTGACCGCTCAAGGTTTTACCCTGGGAGAGGCTGGAAGCTTAAATGATTTTTCTCCCCCTTCAATACTTTTTGTAATTATCTGTACCGGCGCGGCTGCTTCAGGCATAATTCTGCTTGAGGTCCTCTTTGGAACAGGGGAAGCTGTTTCAATAATATTGCTGATAACCGGAATTATCATAACCGCTCTTGCTTTTTTTTCAGGCCATTTGTTAATCTGGAGAAAACTCATGGCATTAGCTGCAGGGATGAGCCTGCCCACAATTGCTATCGCAACCAGTTTCCCTGAATTTGCAAAACTTCAGGGCGTGCAGTCCCCGGGCAGGATTATCGGAAGAGCCACCTGGCTTTTGATAAGAATATCCCTTGTTTCCATTGCCGGCGGAATATTTGTGATGGGCCTTTTATCCAGCGCTCTTTTTATGCTTCAGGTAGATCAGTTAAGCGGCATAAAACTTTTGATGATTGTGCCTGTAATAATAGTGATTTTTGATTACCTGTTAAAAGGAGCACCTGTAAAGAAATCATTCGAAGAATTGATGAAAATTCCCATGTTTTTGTGGCATGTTATTATAATAATTGTATTATTGGGCGCCGGTGCGATATATATCTTGAGAACAGGAAATGCCCCTGAGACTCCTGCTTCAGAATATGAAAGAACTATCAGGAATTTTCTTGACAGCATCCTGGTGGCAAGGCCCAGGTTTAAGGAATTTTTAATCGGCCATCCCGGTTTGATGCTTGCATCAGCATTGTCTTCGGCTGGAATTTACGGCGGCATTTGGGTATTGATGATGATTACAGCCATAGGCCAGGTGGACATAGTTGATTCCTTCGGACACATTCATACATCACTCATAGCCACTTTTATAAGAGTTTTCAACGGCATTATTTTGGGATGGTTCTTCGGCATTGCTGCGATTTTAATTTTCTGGGTGTTTTCTCGGCGAATACAACGATCCCCGCAGGCGAAGTAGCGCCCGTCCCGAACGGGCTGTATAAGTTGCAGTATAAAATTGCAGCTTGCTGCAGGAGAGTTTATATTTGACAGTCAATAACTTACATAGAGGATTTGTCCGGCTTATGATATAATAAATTTTAGCAGTTGTCAGGAGATTTTCAGGTTCCGAAGATTCTCACAAAGGAGATGATCGGTTTGGAGGATTTAAGAGAACAGATAAGAGCGCAGGAAAATGCCCTTGAGCGCATTATGCGCTACATCCCGGGTTTTTCAGGCTACAAGGACAGGGAACAAAGACGCAATGCCGACAAAATCCAGAGGGATTACCTGGCAAAGCTTCTGGAGGGTGAGAGGACAAGGCTCCAGGAAGTTTCTTTGCCGCTTATCAGGTACGGGAGACTGGATGACCTGAACGAGCTTGACCGGGCAGGGAGCAAGCTTGAGAAGATTACTGACAGAATCCGCCATGCCGATTACGGTTATTCGGGTTTCTTTGATTCAATAAAGATAGGCGAGCAGGAGCTGGATAAGCTTTACGAACATGATTTGACCCTTATAAGCGGCGTGGACAGCATAAAGGAAGCGATTCTTGCCGTCAATGCCGCCATTGAACAGAATCAGGAACTGTTGAGCCTCACAAAATCACTTGAAGAGAAAATTGATGCTTTTAACGATTGTATTGATGAAAGAGAAAAACTTGTGCCGGGGGTGAGTTAAATGCCCGGATTGATAGATGTTATTGAATATTCAGATCCGACAGGGATGGAGATAGTTCATAAAGTTCCCGAAGACGGGCAGGCTGACATAAGGTGGGGAGCCCAGCTTATTGTAAGGGAATCTCAGTCGGCAGTTTTTTTCCGGGACGGCAAAGCGTTGGATGTTTTTTCACCGGGAAGATACACTCTTACCACCGGCAATCTTCCTCTTCTAACATCTTTTCTGAAACTGGTTTCAGCAGGCAAGACTCCCTTCCAGGCTGAAGTTTATTTTGTAAACCAGAAGGTTTTTCCCGACCTTAAATGGGGCACCAAAGAACCGATTGTTTTCAGGGATGCGGAGCTTTCAATGGTAAGACTGAGAGCTTTTGGAACTTATGCCGTAAGAATCGTTGACCCCCAGCTGTTTGTAAATACCCTTGCCGGTACTCAGGGGCTTTATACGACTGAAACCCTGGGTTCATACCTTAAAGGCATAATAGTATCAAGGCTTAATGACCTCATGGGCAGTGTAATGAAAACCATTCTCGATCTTGGCTCGAAATACGATGAGCTGGGTTCAGCTTTAAAATTAAAAGTGAAGGACGATTTTGCCGAATACGGCGTGGATCTTAAAGACTTTTTTGTGCAGGCAATAACGCCGCCTGATGATGTACAGAAGATGATAGACGAGCGGACAAGCATGGGCGCTGTCGGCGACATGGGTAAATTTATGCAGTATAAAACAGCCAAGGCAATCGGCGATATGGCAGCGAATCCCGGAGGTGCTTCATCTGATGCAATGGGAATGGGAGCAGGTTTTGGAGTGGGAATGATGATTCCCGGGATGGTTAAAGAAGCTATGAGCCAGCCGCAGTCAAGCGCTGGAACTCAAGCGGCTCCTGCAGCGGCAGTTAACGTTAACTGCCCAAAGTGCAATGCCGGGATTCCGCAGGGGTCAAGGTTCTGCCTGAATTGCGGGCAGGCAATTGGAGCCGTTCTATGTCCGAACTGTAAAGCAGAGCTTCCGCCTGGAGCAAAATTTTGTTCCGCCTGCGGAACAAAAATTTCCTGAAAGTGCGTGCTAGATGGAAGAAAATCCTGAAATTTTCAGCGGGCATACAGGTTCATGGGGAGAATACCTTGAAGTAATGCCATTCTTGCTTGGCGGAACATGGTTTGCCGTGCAGGCATCCGAATCAGAACTTATGGAACTTTCCAGCCTTGATGAATCAGAAGCAGGAGATTTTATCCTTGGTTTTTCAGGCTCCGGAGATTCTTTAACTCCTCTTGTTGATATTTCAAAGCTTTTAAGATTTCAGAATTCTGAAAAACCTTCCTGCGCAGATTTATCAAAAGTTATTAAGGTAAAAAAGGGCTTTGAAGCGGCTTACCTTATTTTTGATGAAGCAGGGCAGAATATATACGTACCTTCGTGGAAACTGCAGCCCATTCTTGCGCTTAGTGAAGAGGCAAGGATTATTGCGGGAGTTTTCAGCGAAGGAGAAAAAGAGTATTTTATTGTTGACGGTGAAGAATTTTTAAAAATAGTAAAATATCTTGTAAAAGAAAAAAAAGAGGAGGATGCGGCAAAGTTTATGGAAACCTTCTCTGAGCTCCTGGAATCCATGAGGGTAAACGCCATGATATATGGCGTGCCTCTTGAGGACTTATTTGAAACAAAAGGGGAAGAATATATAGTTTTTTCAATAAGAGATGAATGGTTTTCCATGAATCTCAGGGATATAAAGGAGGTTTTGCTCAAGCCCCAGATTACCTCCGTGCCCGGCGTTAATCCCTTTGTAAGAGGAGTAATGAACTGGCATGGAAGTATAGTTTCCGTCCTTGAACTTTCTTCTTTT
>JAMDEM010000010.1 GCA_023486985.1 Bacillota bacterium | reverse complement strand
ATTAAATAATGAAACCGAGGAGATTTTAATGCAAATCCTTCCAAATTTGACTGATACATTTTTAGGAAGAGAAAATGAATTGGGGCGTCTAAAAAAATTTTTTTCCAGCCACCATCTCTTTATTTTAAAAGGAATCGGGGGCACTGGAAAAACAACCCTTGCTCTTGCATTTCTGGAAGAATTAAAAAAACAGGGCATCGAGAAAGAGATTTTCTGGATTGAATGCCTTGAAGGATGGAGATTGGAAGACTTCTTCCTGGAGATAGATTTATGGCTGAAGAAAGCAGGAGAGCATACTTTCAGTTCCTGGCTCAGGAGATCGAAAGTAAATTTGGCAGAAAAGATTGTATTTTTAATAAACATCCTGAATGAAAAGAAATTCATACTTTTTGTTGACGACTTTCACCTTCTCCAGGATGAGAATATCAACTTGCTTTTAAATCTGCTCCACACTTATCTTAATTCAAAGATAATTTTCATTTCCATGGAAGATATACCAATTTCTCATTTTGAAAAGCTGGATATTTTCGAGGAAAAACTTGAGGGTTTGCCGGTTGATATTGCAGCAAATCTTTTAAAAAATTTGCTTGACCTTCATAAGTTTACTCCTCAACCGGACGATGAGATTCTTTCAAAAGTTACGGAAAAAGTTGGAGGACACCCGCTTTTATTAAAACTTATCGCAAGTCTGATCATCGCTAAATCTATAAACATAGAGAAGATCATCTCAGTGGGTGCTCCTAGAGAAATACAGGATTACCTTTTCTCTGATATTCTTAAAAAGATTTCTTCTGCAGAGCGGAAAATTTTGAGTATCCTTGCATTAAGCGTCATTCCCATTGCCGAAGATGCCATCAAACCAATGCTTGATATTAAAGATGTCAGGGAAATTATTGCTTCTCTGGAGGGGAAATTTCTCCTGGAGCGGGTTGCATCAGGCAGCGTTTTTATCCATAATCTTATTGCTCAATATCTGGTAAATGATATGGAGGGAAATTTAAAAAAAAGTCTTCATAAAAAACTGGGGGAGTATTTTGAAAAAATCGGACTTGAACAGGAAGCTTTCTCTCACTTTTTGGAAAGTGATGAACCTTTGAAGTCATCCAGGATTCTTACCAGTGCAGCTTCAAAGATGTTTTCCCAGGGCCAATACGAACTTTTAATTGAAGATTCAAACAGGCTTGAAAAAGTGCTGCCTGATATAAATCCCCGGATACTGGTTGAAAAAGCAGATGCACTTTCTGTAATTGGCAGGTGGGAAGAAAGTATTATCATATTACAGAAGGTGCAAGAAATAACAACGGATAAGGCTTTATTGGCAGAGTCATTCGCCTCCATGGCTGGGGTATATTTCAACGCAGGGAATCTAGGGAAAGCCTTTACATTCTATAAGAAAAGTCTTAAACTTTTAAAGTCGTCTCCTCAATCACGCATTAATATTATGTGCCTTAATAACATAACATTAATTTGCGGTTTAAGAGGTAAGATCAGCCTCGCTAGAAAATACCTGCAAAGAAGCTTTGAACTGTCCTCCCGAGAAAACAACAAAGAGCTGCTTGCCTATGCTATGCGTGCTAAGGGTAGTATCCATAATATAGTTGGAGAATATGAGGAAGCTCTGCAGGCAGCGAAGGAGGCTTTCAGACTTGCCCCCGCTCCGGATACAGTATATTTAGCATGGCAGATAAGAATGGTTATGGGGAGGGCGTATTTGGAGCTTGGAAAACTTGGTGAAGCGAAAGCTATCTTTGAAGAACTCCTTCTGGAAGCTAAAAAAGTGGGAGATATCTTATTTACGAGTTCCGCTTTAAATTATCTTGGGAATATTGCACGGGAGAGAGGGGAATACCGTGATGCAGCGGAGGCTTTTTTTGCAGCCTCCCACAATTACATTGGATGCGGCATACTTCTTGATGATTCTATCACTCAATATTATATTGCTCTCAACTTTCTGGATCAGGAGAAAGGAGAGGCAGCGCTGAATATTCTGGAAAAATCTTTGAAAATTGCAGGAGATTTTAATTATTACAACTTTGAGGCAGAAATTCTTTTAAAACTTTCAGAAATTTATCTTAACAAAGGAGAGGCTGCTAAAGCTTCTGATTCCAGCAACAAAGCGCTCTCAATCCTGGAGCGGCTGGAATTACCAAAGTTGAAGGCAGATGCACACCTCTGTCTTGCAGAAATTTCCCTGGCAAAGCATAATGAGCCGGAAGCCAGAGAGCATGTTGAAAACTCAATTCATCTTCTGGATGTTAAGAGACATCCGGAAAAATTCCATAGAGCATATTCAATTCTATCAGTTATATCTTCAGAGGGAGAAACGCAGAAAAAAAATGCTGATAAGGCACAGAAACTTCTGGAAAATCTTTCAGGAAGCAGGAAAAGAGATGCAGAAAGATTTCTGAAGAGGCTTAAAAGCATTCTATCAAGGAAGTTCCGAATTTATATAAATGATCAAGAATATACTGCCGATGAGGCTGAGGCTGAGCGATTGAGGGCACAAAGGGATTCATACGAATTTTTTATGGATATTCCGGGAGAAAAACTCTTTGTCGGAAAAATAGGAGAAGTGGATATATTCAGGAAAAAACTTCTTACTAATTTACTATATCTTTTTATTTCAAATGCCGGGAAGGGGTTCACATCGAAGGAACTCTTTATTTCTGTATGGGGATATAAATTTGAAGGTGAGTTAAGCAAAGGTGAGGTAAGAAAAAATATATGCCGCTTAAGGAATCTGATAGAACCTGACCGCAATAAACTACGTTTCATAATGCATTCTCAAGCTCCCCGAAAGGAAAAGGGAACATATTACTTTAACAAAGACATCAACTACTGCCTGATCGGTGAATCGCTTTAGGTAACTGCTACCATAAAAGATTTCCTTCTTTAACAGTGGTGGTTTTTCCTGATATAAATAGATAGTGTAAAAAATTTGTAGGTCTTTTTACAGATATAACAGTAGTGGGAGAGCTTGCTCTCCATAATAAGCAGAGCTTGTTTTCTCGCGTTATTTCATAGGCGTGCAGCCTGTGATTATAATAGTTCTAAAATAAAAGCAAAGCAAGCTTTGCCACTACAACAATAATTTAAGATCGAGGAAGAGTCCCTACAAATTCTTGACACTAACTATAAATAAACCGCCGCTTGCTTTTTATTCGATATTAATGTATACTGTATCAACGATAGCGTTATTAGTTTGCCTCCTGACTTTCTCCTAGGAAACAGCGGCAGGAAAATGTCGCTAATCAAAAAGCATCCAAATTTAATGCCGTTTTTTGACCC
This sequence comes from Bacillota bacterium, assembly GCA_023486985.1. GTDB lineage: Bacteria > Vulcanimicrobiota > JAMDEM01 > JAMDEM01 > JAMDEM01 > JAMDEM01. The sequence goes on along the minus strand of JAMDEM010000010.1, from coordinate 3,611 downwards.
TTGTTTCGTGCGCGATAAGCGTGTGTTACTTTGTGTCTTTACCAGTAATTACGGTTCGAGATGGATCTAAATTTAAGTTTACTGGTAAACATAAAGGAAAAGGAAATGAGTTTTAAAAATTTTAAGTTGGACACTCGTGTTGAAAGAGGGCTTGAAGCGGCAGGATATATGAAGCCCACGCCGATCCAGGATGCCGCAATACCTGCGGCTCTGGCAGGCAATGATTTAATTGGAACGGCACAGACCGGTACAGGCAAAACAGCCGCCTTTGTGCTTCCAATTCTTCACAATCTCCTGAAAAGCGGGAAAAAGGACAGTCGCGGAACCCGCGCATTGATTATCACCCCGACGCGTGAACTGGCGGATCAGATCAATAATGTTGTGAATCAGCTTGCAAAATTCACAACAATACGATCAGCGGCGGTTTACGGGGGCGTGAACATGCAGCCTCAGGAAATGGCATTTCAAAGGGGAGTAGAAGTCATTGTAGCATGTCCGGGCCGGCTGCTTGATCACTTAAGCAGAGGAAACGCCAGGATAGATCAGGTTGAGTTCTTAGTGCTTGATGAAGCTGATCGTTTGTTAGATATGGGTTTTTTACCCTCCATCCGGCGGATACTAAATCAGGTTTCTCCTTCGCGCCAGACGATGCTTTTTTCGGCAACATTCGATAAAAATGTGGAACAACTTTCCGCTAAAGCATTGCGTTCTCCCAGGCGGTTCGCCATAGGAATAGATGCGCCTGCCGACACTGTTACTCATGCTTTTTACCCCGTGGCACAGCATTTAAAGCAGGATCTATTAAAGAAATTGCTTCAGGATAATAATTTGAAATCAGTGCTGATTTTTACACGAACCAAGCACCGCGCTGACCGGGTCACAAGAAAAATTCAGCAGGCCGGTTTTGCAGCCGCTGCTCTTCACTCGAATAAGTCTCAGAACCAGCGCAAATGTGCAATGGATATGTTCCTTTCGGGAAAAATCAAAATTCTTATCGCTACAGACATTGCGGCAAGGGGATTGGATATTTCGCATATTTCACACGTTATTAATTTTGACATCCCGGACTGCGCGACGGACTATATCCACCGTATCGGCCGCACTGGCAGGGCTAAACGCTCCGGTGATGCCTTTTCCCTTGTGACCCGGGAAGATATGGCAACTGCTCGTGCTATTGAGAAGCTGGTGGGCGCTCCCATTGCGAGGCGGATAATTAAAGACTTTAATTATAATGAGGCAATGCAAAAGGCTTCATGAAATGACAATGGTCATTCTGAGCAAAGCGAAGAATCTAAATTTATTTTTGTCGTATGGCGCCGGCTGCTAATATAAAAGCTTTCCTTCCATAACAGTGATGGCTTTTCCGGATAATAATACACGGTCGCCGGCAACTTCAACTTTTAAAACTCCGCCGCGCTCCGATGCCTGATAAGCAATAAACTTTTCTTTCCCAATCTTTTTCATCCAGTATGGTCACAGACAGCAATGGGCTGATCCGGTTACCGGGTCTTCAAATACCCCGACCTCGGGAGCGAAAAAACGCGATACAAAATCATACTCTTTTGATTTTGCTGTTACAATGATTCCCCTTATCGGGACTTTCGACAGAATGGTAAAATCAGGCTTTATATTCCGGACTTCTTCTTCGGATCCAACTTCAATTAAATAATCAAATGTGCTCTTTCCAAAATAAACCGGATTTAATCTGAGAGCATTCATCACTTCAACAGGCGCATCAGCTTTTTCTACCGGCAATGACGGAAAGTTCAGTTCAATCCAATCATCTTTGAACTTTGCCGTAAGCAAGCCGCTTTTTGTGTAAAACCTGGCTGTTTCATTTTTTCTTAAATATTCTTTTTCCCATAAAATATGGGCGCTTGCCAGTGTTGCATGGCCGCAGAGGTCAACTTCCGTGCCGGGTGTAAACCAGCGCAGATTATATCCGTCATCCTGCCTTAGAAGAAAAGCTGTTTCCGATAAGTTCATCTCCTGTGCAACATTTTGCATCCACTTATCATTTTTTTGCGATTCAAGAATGCACACAGCTGCCGGATTCCCGGAAAACGGCTTATCCGTAAAAGCATCAACCTGATATATTTTCATTTGCAGAATTCCTCGTTTAATGTTCCTTTTCTAAAAAGTAGCTCCCGGGTTTATGATGTTTCGCCCAGTTCAGGAGCCATTTCCGCTGTGATTCACTTACACCGCCTGAAAACAGCACTGATTCCTGGATAGCTTTATCCATGGGCCAGCCCTGAATTGAGTAACGGTACAATGCCACCATAACTCCTGTTCTGCCAATGCCGCCGCGGCAATGGACATGTGCCGGCTGGTTAGCCGGGTTGGTGACAAAATTTAAAAATGTTTTTGCCTGTGCTTCTGTCGGCGGAGATCCGTCTGCAATGGGCAGGTATAAATAATTTAGTCCAAGCTTTTTAAAACCTTTTATTTTACTGTCATCGCCGACTTCGCCTCTCTCCCCGTCAGTTCTTAAATTAATGTCGCTTTTCCAGCCTTTAGCTTTCAGCCATTTGAATTCAGATAAAAGCGGTTGTCCGGAGCGTGACAAAACTCCCGGTACCGGTATGGCGAAAGACCAGAATCCGTATTCATTCGGCGCATCTTCAGGAATATTTTTTCTTGGTCCGACAAAGATGATTTCGGGAGCCGGGGTTGTAAGGGTCGTTTTTTGGGCTAGGTATTGCGTTTCGGTCTGACTGCCTGTTGCAGATGCAAAAAAAGCACCGATAGTAATTCCGAATGCAATAACACTAATTGCAAGTATTTTACTGAAGTATTTCATATTTAATTTTTTCCCGGAGCAGTAAATAAAGTTTCTCCTATGTTATTGTAAATTTTTAAGGCACCACTTTTGTTAAGAGCAAAAAGTCTTGCCAAATCCTGCCCTTCGTTATTGAAAATGTTTATATTACCACCATTATCACCGGCAAAAAGTCTCGCCACATTCTTTCCTTTGTTATTGCAAATATCTAAAATACCACCCTTATCATCAGTAATAAGTCCTACCCCCATTTCCCCTTGATTATTGCTAATGGCTAAAATTCCACCTTTAGAAGAAGCACCAAGTCCTACCACAGGTTTATCTTCGTTGTTGAAAATGCCTAAATTACCACCATCATCAGATGCAAAAAGCTCTACCGCTCTTTCCCCTTTTTCGTTTACAATTGATAAGTCTTTTGTTGTTATCTTATCAACATTAAGTACTTTGGGGGAATTTGTTGCATTAGCAATCCAAGGGCGGGAAGCAAATAAAGGCAAAAGCATAAGCAGGGCAAGAATAAAAATATATTTTCTCAGCCTTCTATTCTCTTTTTCAAGTTTCAGAAGCCTTTCCTCCAAGTTCATTTTTTATTCCCCCTTGTTTATTTTACTTAAAGTCCAATTTCTCTGAATAAGTTAAAACATCCTGTCCATTGGTGAATATTTTGGGTATGCATTTATAAAGTGTTAATGGAGTGATGCCTAAGGTGGTCGGGTTTGTCTAGACCATTTTTAAGGAATTTTAAGGTGAGGAACAGACGGTATTTAGGCCGCTGTTTTTAATCTCACCTCCTCCATGGTCTGAGAGTTTTATTATTCCCTCAAATCCT
>JAMDEM010000073.1 GCA_023486985.1 Bacillota bacterium | reverse complement strand
TGAAAAACGTTCAATCGGTCCTATGGCACTCACTATAGCCGCAGCCACTGTATGGCTTACTCCGGGCAGGCTCATTACCAATCGTGCTTTTTCGTCTTTGACTGTTTCTCTTGCTATAATTTGCTCTGCTTCTTTAATCTGGCAATCTACTGCGTCCAGAAGTTTCAGTTCCATTTGAAGCTGCTGGTTCTCATCTTGCGGAAGCTTCTGCTGAAGTGTATTGAGGATTGCGGCATGAGTAATTGGTGTCCACTATTGACATCAGACATAATATGCCTCCTTTATGGAGTAAAATATTGTCCTTCTATATAATATTTCCTATGCAGGAAAATCTGTAATATATAAAGAAATACACGTTTCTATGTTAATAATCATCGAGGATTTCGGACTTTCCGTTATAAGGCTCTTTGAATACATCGGGGGTCTTGTTTTTCTGTTTCTTGAGACTCTTGGGTGGATAGGAAGAGGTTCCATCAGACCCCGGCTTACTGTTGAGCAGATGGCTATTCTCGGCGTGAATTCTATTCTTATTGTGGTTGTCACGACAGCTTTTGCCGGTGCAGTTCTTTCCCTTGAGCTGGCAAAGCAGGCGGTAAAGTTTGGAGTTGGAAGATATGTTGGAGGCGGAGTTGCGATAGCCATGATAAGGGAATTCGGGCCCATGCTTACCGCTATCGTGGTTGCAGGGAGGGCAGGTTCCGCTATTACGGCAGAGCTCGGTTCAATGAAAGTGACCGAACAGATTGACGCCCTTATGGCTCTTGCAACCAATCCTGTGAGATATCTTGTGGTTCCCAGGTTTCTTGCATGTATAGTAATGATTCCGATGCTTACAATGTTTGCCAATCTTGCCGGCACTACAGGCGGAGGCATTGTAGCTTATTTCCTGGCAGGAATTGAGCCGCATATATTTCTGAATTCAATAAAGAATACGGTGATTCTTTCCGACCTCTGGAGAGGACTGGACAAATCTATTGTATTTGCAGCCGAGATTGCCCTGGTCAGTTGTTTTCAGGGACTTAATACTACGGGTGGAGCCGCGGGAGTGGGACAGGCAACAACAGGTTCTGTTGTGTATTCAATTATTTTAATATTCATCAGCAATTTTCTGCTGTCAGCCTGGCTCTTCCCGATTCATTAATTGATTATGAATAAAGAGCCGATGATAACAATAAGAAACCTTACCATGCGCCTGGGCGGGCGTGATGTTTTACATAACGTTAACCTTGAGATAGGCAGGGGCGAAACCCTTGTTGTAATGGGTTTAAGCGGCGTTGGAAAAAGCACTCTTCTTAAGTGCATGACAGGACTTCTTAAGCCCGCCAACGGCACAATAATAATAGAGGGCAAGGATATTACAAAACTTAAGCCGGCTGAATTAAATGAGCTGAGAAAGAACATCGGTATGGTTTTTCAGTCTCCGGCGCTCTTTGATTCCCTTACAGTCGGGGAAAATGTGGCATTCGGCTTAAGAGAGCATACCAGGCTTCCCGAGGAAGAGATTCAAAGGATTGTGGCAGAGAAACTTGCCATAGTGGACCTGGAGGGGATGGAAAGTCTTTTTCCCAGCCAGCTTTCCGGGGGGATGCAGAAGAGGGCTTCCCTGGCAAGAACTATAACAACAAATCCGGAAGTGATTTTATATGATGAGCCCACAACGGGGCTAGATCCTATAATGTCAAATGTCATTAATGAACTGATAATGTATCTTCAAAAGGAATTCAGCGTGACTTCAGTTGTTGTTACCCATGATCTGGAGAGCGCCTTTAAAATAGGAAATCAAATTGCCATGCTTTATGAGGCAGTAATAGTGGAAAAGGGTTCTCCGGAAGAAATAAAAAAATCTGAAAATCCTGTAGTAAAGCAGTTTATAACAGGGAGCGCTCTTGGACCGATAAAAGTTTAAGGAAAGAATTCCCCCTCACCTCTATCCTCTACCCGCAGGGGCGAGGAAACATGTAGTGGGAGAGCTTGCTCTCCTTAAAAAAGCAAAGCAAGCTTTGCAACTACAAAAGGTGGAAACGGGTGCTACATAGGATAGGGTGAGGGGTTTGTAAGGAGGGGGTTAATTTTGGAAATAAGTTCAGCGGCAAAAGTCGGCATAATAACAATGATTGCCATAATCATATTAGCGCTTATTGTCTCACAGCTTGGGCAATGGAAGGGCAAGGAAAAAGGGGATGAATATTACATTGTTTTCGACCAGGTTGGGGGCTTGCATCAGGGAAATGAAGTAAGGCTTTCCGGTGTTGACATAGGCAAGGTGAAGGAAATAACAATCCGCTCTGATGGGAAAGTGCAGGCTGACATACTGGTAACTTATAAAGGTATAGTTCTCTACACAAATTTTCTCTATACTGTTTCCTCAACTGTCTGGGGTGAAAGCTGGCTTGAAATAACCAGAAGAGAAGGCGGGAAGCGTATCCTGCCCAATGATAGAAATATGATGGTCGCAGGCACCAGTCCTGTTATTTTCACAGAGGTGATGAGGCAGGGAAAGAAGGCTCTTGATGATCTTCAGAAAGCAGTAGCATCTATTAATGACATGGTTTCTGACCCTAATGTAAAGACAAGCGTGAAAGAAACTATTGCCAATTTCGGCGTGATGTCCGGAAATTTAAAAAATGCAAGCGCCACACTTAGCGCTACCCTGGAAAATATAAGCAGTAAAATTTCTTCTGCTGCAGACAATGCCAATGAGTTAATGATAGGGTTAAAGAGAAATACAGGATTAGTCGGGAAAGACCTTGTGGCTTTTAGCAAATCCATCAAGAGAATTGCTGTAAGCAATGAGGGGGATTTAAGAGTTATCGTTAAGAACCTCAGGAGGTCATCAGAAAACTTAGGCATCGCTATGAAAAGCATAAAAGAACTGGTATCAAAAAATCAGTTTTCTGATGACCTCCTGCAGACTCTTGATCATATAAGAAAAACAGCGGAAACAGTGGAAACGATTGCAAAGGATATTCAGTCCGTAACTTCGGACCCTCAGGTAAAGGAAGATGTAAAGGTTACAATTCATGAAGCAAGGAAAACGGTTGAGGGGGCAAAGAAGCTTATTGAAAATATAAACGGTCCCATAAGCGGTGAGCCCGGAAAGAAGAAGCTGGTAAGTGTTGAAGCGGAGGTTGAATGGGCACAGGCAAACGGAACTTCATCGGCTAATCTTAACATGTTTTTACTGCCCGGCAGCCCAACTTATTTAAAATTTGGAGTTGATAATGTAGGGCATGGAAGCTTTGCTAATCTTCAGCTTGGCAAGCGCGGAAAAAATTTCGGCGGAAGAGCCGGTGTCGTCCGTTCCAACTTCGGCATTGGGCTTGACGCATTTCTGCTTAAGGACAATTTCAGATTCAGCGTTGATGCTTATGACCCCAGGAATGTAAAGGTTGATCTTATCGGCAGGTGGAACCTTATTGACGATTTCTTCATAATGGGGGGGACCAGGGATACTTTTAATAACAGGACTACTGTATTTGGAGTAGGGAAGAGGTTTTAGAGGTTTTCTTAAGTGAATATGATGCTTGACTATCAAAGGCTTTCTGCCGGAACAATAATTGACCAGAGATACAGAATAAAGAAGCTTGTAAAAGCAGGCGGGATGGGGGCTGTCTATCAGGCTGAAGACCAGCTTATGGATATGAAGCTCTGTGCAGTCAAGGAAATGCTTGACAGCTTTACCGACCCGGCTGACCGCAGGGCTGCCATTGACCGTTTCCTGAGCGAGGTTCAGGTTCTCGGCTCTCTTTCTCATTCCAATATTCCTCATGTAAGGGATCATTTTCTTGAAAATAACAATTTTTATTTCGTTATGGAATATATTGACGGCATTGACCTTGCCACCATGCTTTCCCAGCAGGGCAATCCGGGACTTGAAGAATATAAGGTGATTGAGTGGGCGATACAGGTCTGCGAGGCGCTTGAGTATTTGCACTCCCTTAAGCCTCCCATTGCCCACCGTGATATAAAGTCTTCAAATTTGATTCTGCGCCATAGCGACGGAAGGATTCTTTTAATTGACTTCGGCATTGCCAGGGTTACCAACCCCAGTGAAGGATTCTGGATAGGCAGTGCCGGGTATGCACCGCCTGAACAGCAGGCAGGAAAACCTGAGCCGAGATCGGATCTGTATGCCCTGGGGGCAACCATACACGAGCTGGTTACGGGAAGAAAGCCCGAATCCTTTAATTTCCCGGCTCTAAAGGAGCTGGGAGTGGATTCTCCAAAGCTTGATGAACTGCTTAAAAGAGCTCTGGAATGGGATCCCGGCAGGAGAATTTCTTCTGCCACGGAGATGAAGGAATCCTTCAGGAGATTCTCGGATATAAAGTAAAGACTGACACAAGCCGCCAGCCTAATTTCCAGTTTAATAAGGCTGTAAATGACGCTAAAGAGATGATTATTGACCCTCTTCTGACTGAATTAATGGGCAGATACGGCAATGAATGTTATACAAAGTGGCTTCCAAGAAATATAGAATATCTTGTTTTTACTCTTGCCTGCCCGACGACTTTTGAATTGGTCATTGTAAAAAATGCCGAAGAAAAGTTAGTGGAATTCTACGAGAAGCAGGGGATACTGGATAAAGTTCCCATAGGAAAAATTGACCCCCTGAAAAAAGATGAATTAAACAAAATAAAGGATATTATAGACAGATACGTGAATGATTACGAAAAATTTAAAAATGCCAACTGGCAGGCTATTTAATCCGGTTGTTCTTAAGGAGGGTTGGGCTTGGACCTGCATTTAGATACGTTAACCGGACTGTACAAAGCGGATTATTTTTTAAGGCGCTTCCATGAGGAGGTCAGCAGGAATTTAAGATATAAAAGGCCTCTTTCTTTTATATTGCTTGAGGTTGATTTTATGTACTTTTCTCCCGAAATCGAAATCAAGTGGGATCTTTCATACACTATTTATAAGCAGATGGGCGCGCTTTTATTAAAGTTATATCCAAATATAATGGCTTGCCACTTTTCATCTGATACTTTTGCAATAATGCTTCCCGAGGCAGATGAGACGGAGGCATTTAAAGAAGCTGAAAATATCAGAAAGACTGTCGAGAGCCATGAATTTTTAGGACTCGACCCTTCAAACCGTGTAAAAGTGGCTTTAAACGGAGGTATTGCAGCTTTTTCATCACACGGCAAAACAACCGGCGAGCTTCTCCAGAAAGCCAGGCTTGCCCTGGAGGCAGCGAAGGGCGATGGCGGAAACAAGATAAAATTTGCCTCTGCTGAGGTTCTGGAAGCAGCCGAGAGAGCAGGAGCAGATAGGCCCTCTCCCAATATAGATAAGCTTACAGGTCTTTACATCCAGAAATATTTTGAGAAGAGGCTTGGTGATGAAATTGAAAGAGCCGGAAAGTTTGCCAGGCCCTTAAGTGTTCTTGTTTTTGAAATAGATTTTGACTTTTACAAATCCGACTATGCGGAATATGATGTAAAGGCTCATCTTGCCTACAGTCTTTTCCGGCAGTTTGGAAAGGTACTTAAAGATACCTGCAGAACGGTTGACATAGCAGGAAGGATTTCGGGAGGTTTTTTTGCAGTTATGCTGCCCGAAACTCCAGCTGAGGGCGCTGTAAGAGCGGCTGAGAGATTGAATCAAAAAATAGATGAAACTGTTTTTGAGGGAGATGAAGTTCTTAAAACATTGAAAATTGCAGTAAATGGAGGAGTGGCGGTGTTCCCGGTTCACGGAAAAGATTCAAAAGAACTTATGACAGCCGCCCAGAAGGCTTTAAATCTTGCCAGGTCCGCTGGAGGGAATAAGTCTCTTTTAAAAAAATCTCCCGTTCACTCTGTATAGAAGATATGATATAATAATTATAGTAAAATGTATAAAAAGCCGCAGAAGGAGTTTTTAGATGGAGAAAGCACCAAGACAACCAATGCCTTCCCAGGACCCTGTTGAGCGCAGCAGGAATTTTCAGGAGGTAGCCCTGGGCTATGATGAGGAAACCGCTCTTTTAGAGGCTTCAAGATGCCTTAACTGCAAAAAACCTTTATGCGTTTCCGGCTGCCCTGTGGAAGTTCCCATACCGGAGTTTATCAGCCTGCTTAAAGAAAAGAAGTATGTTGAAGCGGCAAGGAAAATAAAAGAAAAGAATAATCTTCCTGCTATCTGCGGAAGGGTTTGTCCCCAGGAGTCCCAGTGCGAGGCAAAGTGTGTTTTAAAGAAAAAATTCAGCTCTGTTGCCATCGGAAGGCTTGAGAGATTTGCGGCCGATTATGAGATTTCAAAGGGTGCTGAAAAGCCTGAGCTGTCGCCGCGTATCGGAAAAAAAGTGGCGGTTGTGGGCGCCGGCCCGTCCGGGCTTACCGTTGCCGGTGATCTTGCCCGCCTGGGCTATGATGTGGAAATTTTTGAAGCCCTTCATGCACCCGGCGGCGTTTTGAAATACGGCATTCCTCCTTTCAGGCTCCCCAGAAAGGTTTTAAACGCCGAGATTGGATATGTTGAAAGTCTTGGCGTAAAGATTCGTGTTGACGTGGTGGTGGGCAAGTCCATTACCATTGATGAGCTTTTTGAAGAGGGATTCAGCGCGGTTTTTGTCGGCACGGGTGCAGGCTATCCGTTATTTATGGGCATTCCCGGTGAAAATTTAAACGGCGTTTCTTCCGCCAACGAATTTCTTACCAGGGTAAACCTTATGATGGCTTATGAGTTTCCCAGGTACGACACGCCGATAAGAATGGCAAAGCGTGTAGCAGTGGTGGGAGCGGGCAATGTGGCAATGGATTCAGCCAGGACAGCCAAGAGACTCGGCTCCGAAGAAGTTTATATCGTCTATAGAAGATCGAGGGAAGAGATGCCCGCGAGAGCTGAAGAAGTGGAACATGCAGAGGAAGAAGGAATAGAATTCAAGCTTCTTACAAGTCCTGTAAGGATTATCGGCGATAAGGACGGCTGGGTC
>JAMDEM010000162.1 GCA_023486985.1 Bacillota bacterium | reverse complement strand
GAGATGGCTGCTGCCTATGCTTATCATATTTCTGAAAACCAGCCTTTTATGGATGGAAACAAGAGGGTTGCTTTAGCTGATGCACTGGTATTTTTAGAGATGAATGGAATCAGCTTGAACGATCCGGAAGAAAAGCTTCTTAAAGCCATGCACATGGTTGCAAACAAAAAACTTGATAAGAGCGGGTTAGCTGAAGTGCTTAAAGATTTGGCAGAGAGAACTTCATAAAATATCGTGAATACCTATTCTAAGTAAAGTGACAATATCTTCTTCATGGTAAAAAACCATGCGATAGTTCATTGTTATACTTGCTTCCCATACTTTCTCTTCTCCCTCAATTTTCTTAACCCTTAAGGATGGATAAGAAAATCCTCCATCTGCCAGCCTGCGAATCTGCTTATCGGTTTTCTCTTGAATTTCTTCTGGAAGTTTTAAATAATCTTTCTGAAATCGTCTTGCAAAGGCGATCCTATACTTCATTTATTATCCTTTAAAGACTTTTTCAAGTCTTTAAGAGCCTTTCCCGCATTCTTGTAAGGACCCAGAACACGTCCTGCCTTAACATCTTCCTTTGCTTCCTTAACGCCCTCCTGCCATTCGGAAGTCCAATAATAAAGTTGATCGGCAGAAAAAATTTTCTGCGGAATAAGAACAAGTCTGTTACCTTCAATGTGAAATTCTACAGGGTCGCCTTCCTTAAGAAAAGGCAGTTTCTTCCGGATTTCTTTTGGAATGGTAACCTGAAAATTTCTGGTGACATGAGAACTTAAAGCCATGACTTAAACCTTCTCTCTAATCCCTAATATATATATTACTAAATTACTAATTACTTGTCAAGGACAACAGTAATATCTCAGCCTTTATCCAAAAAGGCGGGCATGTTTCGATTCCTCTCGCCGCCCGAGAGGTGGATAGAGGATGTCGATACCGTTTTCTTCTATTTATTACAGGATTTCCCTTATTCCAGGAGAATAATACCTGCACTGGAGGAATTATGAAAAAGCTCAGGCTTTCTCTTGCACAGATCAATCCTGTTATGGGAGATATTGCGGGAAACAGCAAAAAAATTCTCCAATACATTGATGATGCCAAAAAGCTGGCTGCTGATATAGTTGTATTTCCTGAGCTTTCCCTCTGCGGCTATCCCCCGGAAGATTTGTTATTCAATCACAAATTTGTTGAAGATAATCTTGACCATCTTAAAAACATAGCAAAAAAAGTAAAGGGCATCACTGTAGTTTTAGGATTTGTTGATAAAGCAAACGATGATATTTATGATGCGGCGGCAGTGATTCATGAAGGAAAAATTGCCGGAATATATCATAAAATATTTCTCCCCAACTACGGGGTCTTTGATGAAAAAAGGTATTTCCGCCCGGGCAGCGAGCTTCCTGTTTTTGTTCTTAAGGGCATAACTTTTGGGGTTAACATCTGCGAAGATATATGGTTTCAGGATGGTCCGGCAGCTCCCCAGTCGCTTTACGGCAAAGTCGAGGTCATTATTACCACTAATGCCTCCCCATATCATGTGCAGAAGTGGAAACTGCGCAAAAAGATGCTTGCCGAAAGAGCCGCTGAAAACAGCGTCTTTATTGCATACTGTAATACCGTGGGCGGTCAGGATGAGCTTGTTTTTGATGGGCTAAGTATGGTTGTAAATCCAAAGGGTGAACTTCTTTCCCTGGGTAAACCGTTTGAGGAAGATCTTTTAACCAATGATATAAATGTTGTTGAAAGCTTACAGGCAAGGCTTCGAAATCCCATGAGGCGTAATAAAAAAATTGAAGGTTTATGGGATGAGAAAAATATTAAAAGGATTGTTCTTTCTGAAGAACCTTTAAAGCAAAACAAGCCGCGCATAAAAAAAAGAGAGATAAATTTTCCCGGTTACTCAGAAGAAGTTTATAAATCAATTGTCAGCGGCACCGGAGATTATGTCAAGAAAAACGGCTTTAAAAAAGTTGTAATCGGCATAAGCGGCGGTATTGATTCCGCTTTGACTTCCGCTATTGCCGTCGATGCTGTCGGCAAAGAAAATGTAGCCGGTGTCTTTATGCCTTCAAGGTACAGCTCGGATTCAAGCAGAACAGATGCAGAAATTGTCTGCAAAAATCTAGGCATAAAATTAATGACAATCCCGATTGAACCGGTATTTAAAAGATATCTTGAATCTCTCAGCATTGCTTTTAAAGGTTTAAAACCCGATATTACCGAGGAAAACATCCAGGCACGAATCCGTGGAAACATTTTAATGGCTCTTTCCAATAAATTCGGATGGCTTGTCCTAACCACAGGCAATAAAAGCGAAATGGCTGTGGGTTATGCCACTCTTTACGGAGATATGGCGGGCGGGTTTGCCGTTATAAAGGATGTGCCAAAAACATTAGTCTATGAACTTGCTAATTACAGAAACAGCATCAGTGAAGTATTCCCTCCAGGCATATTTACCAAGGCGCCCACTGCCGAACTTAGAGAAAACCAGAAGGACCAGGACAGCCTGCCTCCATACGAAATTCTTGACCCGATATTAAAAGCTTATATTGAAGAAGACCGCTCGCCGGAAGAAATCTCAGCAATGGGCTTTGATGCCGGCATTGTAAAAAAAGTAATTAACATGATTGACAGAAGTGAGTACAAGAGAAGGCAGTCGCCTCCCGGCATCAAGATAACTCCTCGGGCATTTGGAAAAGACCGGAGACTTCCCATAACCAACAGATACAAAGTTTATGAATAAACAACTTAGAACCATTTGCATTTTAATACTGGTATTGCTTGCCATTTTTTTATTTACCTATAAGCTTGGGAATTATAGTTTCTGGGACAATGACGAACCCCTTTATACCGGCATGGCAAAGCATATGACGACAAGCGGTGACTGGGTCACCCTGCAATTCAGCGGTGAAAACTGGTTCTGCCATCCTCCCCTTTATATGTGGCTTACAGCTTTAACTTCATATGTAAACGGGTGGAATGAATTTACAGGCAGGATATGGTCCTCAATTTTTGCTGTCGGCATTATTTTGCTGGTCTTTTTCATAGGAGAAAAATTAGTAAGCCTGCGCGGAGGATTTCTGTCGGCAATTGTAGCTTTAACCACAATACAGATTTTCGTGCAGTCTCATCTTGCCAATCTTGACACAGCGCTTATATTTTTCCTTGCTGCTTCCATATTTGCTCTTTATATCGGCGCAGTTGAAGAGAAGAAAAATTATTACATTGGCGCATGGATACTGATGGGGCTGGCAACACTGGATAAGGGAATCTTCGGCTTTTTATTCCCCCTGTTAATTATTTTCTTATATCTCTTGATGAAGAAAGAACTTCCAAAATTCAAGAAAATATTTCTTTCACCCGGAATTATTATATTTCTCCTGCTGGCGATTCCATGGTATGCGGTTGAAATCTATCTTCATGGAAATAAATTTATTGACGAGGTATTTCTCTTTTATACTGTTCAAAGATTGACAACGCCGATTTTAAACCAGAAAGAACCAATCTATTTTTATATTCCTGTCTTTATTCTGGGGTTCTTCCCGTGGATATTCTTCTTCCCTCAGGCATTTGCATATATAATAAACCTGGTGCGCCAAAAGTCAAAAGAAGCACTTCAATCGCAAGCCTTATCAAAAGCCGGCTCTGATATGCCTATTCTCCTTATCATCTGGTTTGCAGTGGTATTTATCTCATTTACCGTCATACGCACAAAACTTCCCAATTATATTTTAATAATTTATCCCGCCTGCGCTCTAATGATGGGAAAATACTGGGACAGTCTTCTGGCACAAAAGAAACTGCCGTCCAGCTTTATTATCTCAGGTTCCTTTTTCCTGATTTTCGTGCCGGCAATAATTTTCATCTTCCGGAAAGTTGCTCTTTCTATATATCCGGCTGAATTCGAGAACTTCAAAGGACAGCTTGTTATTCTTGCCGTTGAACTTTTAGCCGGCGCAGTGCTGACTTATATCTTCATTTTTATCAACCGGGTAACAACCTTTATTGCCCTGGCTCTTACAGGATATCTGCTTTTCATCAACATTGCAGTGCTTACAGTAAAAGCAGATTACTACAAACCAATGAAACCTATTGCCCTGGCTCTTTCAAAACTGATAAAGGAAAATGACCTTCTTTACATGGATTTTAAGCTTGAGGGAAAAAACAGCCTTGTATTTTATTCCGGACACGACCGTAATTATTTTTATGATAAAAGTGAAATTAAGAATATAATGTCACAGCAAAAAAGAGTTTTTCTGTTAATAAAAGAGAAGGATTGCAATGAACTGTTTTCTGATACAGATATGTCTCCTGTTATAGTGGGACGCGGCAAAGACATTTTAGTGCTGTCGAATAGATGAATAGATTGCTTCTTATCCCCCTCACATTAATCCTCTCCCCGACGGGGCTAGGATGTTCCACAATATCCCTCTCCACTCTGGGGAGAGGGCGAGGGTGAGGGGTTTGTAAAGAAATTTTATAGCCACTTTTGCATCACCGCAACGACACTTTCCGGCAATGCCTGTAGGTTATAGCCGCCTTCAAGAAGAGCAACCATTCTGCCGCGGGCGGGAGTATCATCGGCAATTTTTTTTGCAACCCCTGCAATGGCAGAAAAGCCTTCAGTGGTAATTCTCATCTGGGCAAGGGGATCTTTGATGTGTCCGTCAAAACCTGCGGAAATAAGAACAAGTTCCGGCTCATATTTTACAGCAGCCGGATAAAGTATCTCATTAAAAACTTTTAAATATTCGCCGTCGCCGGAGCCGGGCGGCAGAGGCACATTAAGATTAAAATTCTTCCCTGCCCCGCTTCCATTTTCATCAATTTTTCCCGTGCCGGGATAAAGGGGGCTTTGATGGACAGAGAAATAAAAAACTGACGGGTCGTTATAAAAAATATCCTGTGTGCCGTTCCCGTGATGAACATCCCAGTCAACAATTAAAACTTTTTTAAGCTTATACTTCTTCAGCGCAAACCTTGCAGCAATTGCAATATTATTGTAAAGACAAAATCCCATGGCTTTTGATGAAAGGGCATGATGCCCGGGGGGTCTCAGCAGCCCGAAAACCCATGAGTATCCTTCATCCATGACGGACTCAACTGCCTTTAACGCCCCGCCGGCGGCAAGCCTGGCGACTGTTGCAGAAAGAGGCGAGGCATAAGTGTCGCTGTCAAGCCATCCCCCGCCTTGCTTGCAGGCGGCTTCAAGGGCTTTTATGTAATCAGCCGGGTGAACAAGCTGGAGTTCTTCATCATCAGCCAGTCTGGGTTTAATTTCAATTATCTTTTCGAGAAAGCCGGATTTTCTTAAAGCTTCATAAATTGCCGTAAGCCTTCTGGGGTTTTCAACATGATCTCCGGTATCATGCTTAAGATAATCGGGATGATAGACAATTCCTGCCTTCACAGGATAACTTCCTTTCCTTGAAAAACGGGATTGCTCACCCACCCTTTCAGGGCGGGTACCCGGTGCTCCCAATGACATTAAAATGTAGTGGTAGAGCTTGCTCTCCTTAAAATAGCAAAGCAAGCTTTGCAACTACATGTTGCTGCCCAAGCCATTCCTGTTTGCTCGGGACTCACCACTAATAGATGCTATTGCTCTGGCATAATCTTTTGAGCCGAAAATTGAAGAGCCAGCCACAAGAATATCTGCACCCGCTTTTATAACAGCTGTTGATGTTTCAGGATGAAGCCCGCCGTCAACGCTGAGAAGAATATTCCTGCCGCTTTTATCAATTCTTTGCCTGACTTCTTTTATCTTTGTGAGAACAGCAGGAATAAATTCCTGCGCACCAAAGCCGGGATTTACCGACATGATAAGAATTAGATCCAGGTCATCCATTACATAATCCAGAAAAGAAATAGGAGTTGCAGGATTAAGCGCCGCGCCCGATTTCATTCCCCTCTCCCTTATATGGCAGAGTATTCTTTGAAGGTGCAGGGAGGCTTCCACCTGAACCGTTACGTATCCTGCCCCCCCCCGTTCCAAAGCTTCAAAATAATTTTCCGGATTCTCCACCATCAGATGGACATCAAAGGGAAGCTTTGTTTTATCTCTCAAGGATGATACCACCATAGGACCAAATGTAAGATTGGGAACAAAATGACCGTCCATGATGTCAAAATGGATAAGATCGGCACCTGCCTTTTCCACATTTTTTACTTCATCGGCAAGCCTTGAAAAATCTGCAGAAAGTATTGATGCAGAAACTTTTTTCATTATATTCTCACTCTCTTTTGCACCTGATTGTTTATATAAAAGAGCACTTCCCCGTCACCTATGCTGCTTACAGTTAAGTCAATAGTTTCTCCCGGGGAATGCTTGCTTTTGTATATCACAAAAGTTCCGGTTGTGTCCGTTAAAGTAACCTTTACTTCAAGAGGCGGGGAGCCTTCAGGCACAATGAAAGAAACCTGCGCCTGCTTCATTGCAACCTGCTCGTCTTCTTTACGTCCGGCGCTTGCTTCAAGGCTGATAAACGAGCCCGGGCTGACAAGACTGCCTGATTCAAGGGATTGAGAAATAACTGTGCCTTTCTGCACGTCTTCACTCCATACCCAGGTTACCTGATCAAGCTTTAAATCCAGATCTTCGATACTTTTCTTTACTGCTTCAAGGGGTTTTGACCTCCAGTTTGGCACTCTCACCAGGGGCTCAGAACCTTCGCTTATAACCAGGTCAATTTTCTTTCCTTTATTAATTTTTGTGCCTGCAGGAGGATTCTGGGAGATGACATGACCTGGTTCAGCTTTTGAGGCTTTCTTTTTCGTAATTTTGCCGGGCTTTAACTTGAGATTGGCAAGAAGAACATTGACATCTCTGAGGGACTGGCCTGTCAAATCAGGAACATCAATCATCTCAGGACCAAGGCTTACAACAACAGATATCTCCCTGCCTTTTCTTACAGCACGGCCGCTTGCAGGGTCCTGGCTTATTACCTGAGAGATAAAACAAAGCTTCCCT
>JAMDEM010000096.1 GCA_023486985.1 Bacillota bacterium | reverse complement strand
CGACTTTTTTTACACCTGTCAAAGAAACTGCGCCGGAATCTGATGATTTTATAAATCTTGAAGAGATGCCGTTTTAAAAAAAAAGTTTAATGAAAAATTATTAAGGAGGCAGCGATAAGTGAAGAAAGAGGCTGGAGAAAGAGGTCCCAGAATGCACAGGGCAAAAAGAAAAATTTGTTCTTTCTGTGCCGACAAGGTAACCTTCATAGATTATAAAGATGTTAACAAGTTGAAAAAATATGTAAGTGAAAGAGGCAAGATTCTTCCCAGAAGAATCACCGGAAACTGCGCCAAGCACCAGAGAGCTGTAACAATTGGAATAAAGAGGGCAAGATTCCTTGCACTTCTGCCTTATTCCGTATAGTAAATTAAATTTTCTGGAGGATTTAAGCAATGAAAGTTATTCTTCTCCAGGATGTAAAAAAAGTCGGCACTAAAGGTTCGGTAATTGACGTTTCGGACGGATATGCCAGAAATCTTTTGCTGCCCAAAAAACTTGCCGTTGAAGCCACTCCCGGCAACTTAAAGATGCTGGAAAGCCTGCAGAAAACCCAGGACGATAAGCTGGAAAGAGAATTTTTGCATGCCAGGGAATGGGCGGAGAAGCTTGCAAAGGCAAAGTTTGTTATGAAGTCAAGGGCAGGCGCTGACGGCAGGCTGTTTGGCGCTATAACAAATCATGATATAGCCGAAACAATAAACAAGCAGCTGGGATTTGAGCTTGATAAGCGCAAAATCAGATTAAAAGAGCCTATCAAGCGGCTTGGCTCCCACCCGGTTGAAGCCACGCTTTATCATGATGTGAATGTAAAATTTATGGTTGAGGTTGAGGAAGAAAAATGATTAATGCCGTAGAAAAACTTCCTCCCCAGAATATTGACGCTGAGCAATCGGTTCTCGGTTCTTTAATGATAGAGCGGGACGCTATTGCAAAGATTGTTGAGATTCTCCACCCCGGGGATTTTTACAAAGACAGCCATCAGATTATTTTTTCCGCAATCATGGCGCTTTTTGAAAAAGGAGAGCCGGTTGACCTTGTGACCCTGACTGAGGAATTAAGGAAAAAAGGCAGTCTTGAAAACTCCGGCGGAGTTGCTTATCTGACTTCTCTTTTAAATGCCGTTCCCACGGCTGCCAATGTTGAATACTATGCAAATATAATAAAAGAAAAATCGATAATGAGAAGTCTCATCTATGCCGGCACTTCAATTGCCACAATGGGCTATGATGAAAAGGAAAATGTTGACAGGGCGCTGGACAGATCCGAGGAGCTGGTTTTCGGCATAGCCCAGAAAAGGATAACAAGGGACTTTATTGCGCTGAAAGGCGTGCTGACTTCCACCTTTCAAAAGATCGAAGAACTCTATGAGCGCAAAGCTCATGTAACCGGTGTGCCGTCAGGATTCAGGGAGTTTGATTTATTAACCGCAGGTTTTCAGCCTTCCGATTTTGTCATAATTGCCGCAAGGCCGTCACTGGGGAAAACCAGCTTTTGCCTTAATATCGCACAGTATGTGGCAATTCATGAAAAACTTCCTGTAGCCATCTTCAGCCTTGAAATGTCAAGGGAGCAGCTTGCCCAGAGGCTTCTCTGCAGTGAAGCCGGTATAAACGCCCAGAGACTGAGAACCGGTCATCTGGAAGAATCAGACTGGCCTAAAATTTCAAGAGCCATGGCGGTTCTTTCCGAAGCTCCTATTTATATTGACGACTCCCCGGGTCTCACCGTTCTTGAGATGAGGTCAAAGGCAAGAAGGCTTAAAATGAAGTACGGCCTTGAAGTGCTTATAATAGATTATCTGCAGCTTATCAAAGGATCAGGCAGGAGCGAAAACAGAAATCAGGAGATTTCCGAGATTTCAAGGCAGATGAAATCCCTGGCAAAAGAGCTTAATATCCCGGTAATTGCCCTTTCCCAGTTAAGCCGGGAAGTTGAAAAAAGAACCGACAAAAGACCGCAGTTATCGGATTTGCGCGAATCTGGAGCAATTGAGCAGGAAGCTGATGTTGTTTCGTTTATTTACCGCGAGGATTACTATTTCCCCAATACAGACCGGAGAAATATTGCAGATATAAATATTGCCAAACAAAGAAATGGTCCTGTAGGAAATGTCGAACTGATATTCCTAAAAGAGTATACCAAATTTGTGAGCCAGGAAAAATACAGGGAATAAGATGCCGGATAAGAAGGTTTCAAATTATTTAAAATATGCCGGTCTTGACATCGGCTCCCGCGCTACGAAATTTGTTGTTTTTGACGGTGAAAAAGTTGTCCATTGGGCATCTGAACTTACCGGATATGACCCTGTTTCACTCTCAAGGAAACTCATGGATGGATGGCTTTTTGACAGGATAATCGCCACCGGATACGGCAGGCATCTTGCCACGCCTTCCATTGCCCCGCGATATATAACCGAAATCAAGGCTCTTGTTCTCGGAGCAAGATTTTTTTACCCTGAATGTACGGCGGTAATTGATATCGGCGGTCAGGACTGCAAAGTAATAAAAATCAACGGTAAAAACGGAATACCGGAGTTTGAAATGAATGACCGCTGTGCCGCAGGAAGCGGGAAATTTCTTGAAGTTATGGCTCATACTCTCGGCTTTTCCCTTCAAAATTTCGGCAGGGAGGCGCTTCAGTCGCCTGAGAGATTGAAAATTACCAGCACATGCACCGTTTTTGCCGAATCTGAAGTTATATCCCTCATCTCTAAGGGCATTGACAGGAAAAGCATAGCTTATGCGGTTCATCGTTCAATAGCTGATAGAATGAATGTAATGATAGAGAAGCTGAATGTTTCAGGGAGAGCCGTGTTTACCGGCGGAGTGGCAAGGAATGATTGTATGGCTGCTTTGCTGCGTGAAAGCCTTCCTGAGCTTGAAGTGCCTGACAACCCGGAAATAATCGGTGCGGTGGGTGCTGCACTGGAAGCATTGAAACAATGAGTGTCTTGTGATGCTGTAGTGCCCGTTCCCCGAACGGGCTGATGATGCTCTCTGTAAATTTTAATTGACTTTTCCTTTAAAATATTGTATATAAAAGAAAGCGGGCCAGTAGTTCAGGGGTAGAACGTCGGTCTCCAAAACCGAATGTCGTGGGTTCAAATCCTGCCTGGCCCGCCAGTTATTTTCAAGAAAACCCCCATAACCATTATCTCTTGACTATAAAGTTCTTTTTTATTAAGATATATCAGTGCACAGTTGAAATTTCTGGTTTCTTTATATATAAGAGGTAAATGTGAGTGATGATAAACCAACCATTCCGCCTGAGGGTTCAGGCAAGGGAATAAAGCATTTTGATCCCGAGCTGTTTCAGCGCAAAGAGCTCAGCGGAACACTTCCTGGTGACCGTCTGGTACGCATAAGCAGGCATCGTTCTTTTAAAGGCGGCGGACCGGGCATACTTGTGCCGCGGCAGAAAGCGGTGGAGCCTAAAAGTAATATTGGCCGTTTTTTCAGGCGGGCTAAGCGGGTTTTAATCGGTGAACCGATTCCAACAGATCAGGAAATTCACGAACGGCTTACAAAAGTTAAAGCCCTGGCTGTGCTTTCATCCGATGCACTTTCTTCAGTAGCATACGGCACCGAAGCGATTATGCGGACCCTTATTCTGGCAGGGGTTGCAGCTCTTTCCTTAACTCTTCCTATATCGCTGGGTATTACCCTTCTGCTTGTAATTGTAGCTACCAGCTACCAGCAGACCATTCGTGCCTATCCTTCAGGCGGGGGATCCTACATAGTAGCCCGTGAGAATCTCGGCACTATTGCAGGTCTCACAGCCGGAGCCGCTCTTCTTATAGATTATGTGCTGACGGTTGCGGTATCAATTGCAGCCGGCGTTGATGCTCTTAAATCTGCTTTTCCCGGATTGCGGCCGTTTGACCTGGAAATATCTATTGTTGCCGTCCTCTTGATTGCCCTGTTCAACCTGCGCGGTATCAGGGAGTCAGGCACAGTTTTTTCAGCTCCCACCTATATCTTTGTGTTTTCTGTTATTGGCATTATTATAGCCGGAATTGTTCGTCTTTTAACCGGCGGATTAGCTTATACTCCGGGTCCTGCCGGTCCCCTTGCCGGCACGCATCCTTTAACATTGTTTCTGCTGCTCTCAGCTTTTGCCAAGGGTTGTACGGCAATGACGGGGACGGAAGCTATTTCTAACGGCGTTCCTGCTTTTAAGCCGCCGGAATCAAAAAATGCGCGTATCACCCTTGCATGGATGGCTTTTTTGCTTGGCATAATGTTCATGGGAATTTCATTTCTAGTAACACAGATTCATCTGGTGCCTGATCCAAGCGAACATGAAACAGTGCTCAGCCAGCTTACTCACCTTATTGCGGGAAACAGCTGGTTTTATTATCTAGTGCAGTTTTCCACCATGCTTATTTTATTTCTTGCTGCAAACACCAGCTACGCCGACTTTCCCAGGCTTTTGAGCATTCTTGCCCGCGATCGCTTTGCCCCGCGCTGGTTTGGATTGAGGGGAGACCGCCTTGCCTTTTCAGTAGGTATTGCAGCATTGACCGCCCTGTCTCTCCTCTTGCTGGTAATTTTTGGAAGCAGTGTGGACAGGCTTCTTCCGCTTTACGCGATTGGTGTTTTTACCAGCTTCACTCTCAGCCAGGCAGGCATGGTCATCCACTGGATGAAATCCGGTGAGCCTAACCGCCTGAGAAGCGCAGTCGTTAACGGTATAGGTGCGGTTGTAACGGCTGTAGTTACCATTGTGATCGGGTATACCAAATTTGCCGAAGGAGCATGGATGGTAGTAATTCTTGTACCTGTGTTTATTATTGTTTTTCTTCTTATAAACCGCCACTACATGGTGGTTGCCCGTCAGCTCCGGGATAAGCCGCAGGTTAAGCCGAGCGAATCTCCGACAGTGGCGATAGTTCCGGTATTCAGTTTAAATCTTGTTGCCCGTCAGGCGCTTTCTTTTGCAAGGGGAATTTGTAAGAGAGTAATTGCGATACACGTTGCTACAGATCCAGCCGCCGTTGACAGGCTTCGCGCCGACTGGGAGGAGGTAGAGGATGATATCCAGCTTATAATAATAAACTCGCCTTACCGTATCCTTCTTCCGCCTTTCATTGCTTATATTGAGGCAATAAAGGAAATGGAACCGCAAGACAATCTGCTGGTTATTCTGCCTGAGTTTGTACCAAAGCACTGGTGGGAGCATATTTTGCATAATCAAACAGCACGCCGCCTGAAAGAAGCTCTTTTATATATACCGGGTGTTGTTGTTACAAGTTTTCCATATCATCTGGAAGAGTAAAATAAACTACCCTGCTTGCTGCAGGGTATCCCTTGGGCAAGTTTGTTTTGCGGCATGAACCCCTCAGCAAGACAGCGGGGTATTCCGATTGCAAAATAAATCATAAATACAGCAAGATGTCCACCTCATTTGAATCGTATTAATACCGTCCTTTTCACAGGACAATTCCCTTATGCCGTTGAATAAGGAAAATAAATTCTTTCATCAGGAGGCAAAATGCTTTTTAGAAAGCTGGCTATAGCCGTAATTATTGCCGCTTTATTTTTTTCCTGTGCAAATCTTTATGCCGCTGCTCCAGACAATGACATTGAAGCAAGAGGCAGATTTATTCACAACCTCGGCAAGCTCCTTGCCGATTGCAACAACGATGAAGCTGTTAATTTTATAAAGAAAGACACTGCCCTTGCAGAAAAAGCTTTTTACGAGCTTCTTTTTGATAAAGTAGACGTTTTTGAAAACAATAATAAACCCATCATTAAAAATGAAGATTCAGCTCTTACATTTTTAGCTGTGACCTTAAAATTGCTGGGAAGAGTCGAGCCTTCCAGTCTGTGGGAGAAGGCTCTTTCCCTGAGAAAAGGCAATAATCCCTTTGATGAAAAATCAGCCGGTATTGAAAAGATTTATGCCCTTTATATAAAGTCCAGCTTGCTGGCAGGCGGGAGTGATAAGGAAGCAGGGGAAGGCTTCAAAGCAGGTCAGGATGGAGAAGAGCTTTGCCGCCGGTTTGATGTATATATGGGAATAATTAATAATCTTGGAAATGAATCACTTTACCGGATTATATTTTTAAAAGATTATAAGAAGGCTGACAGCGACCTTGCCTGGTGTCTTGATGTATCGGAAAAATTAGACCACCCTTATTCCCGGGCAAGCTATCTTATGCTCATGGGATTCAGCCAGAACCGCCAGAATAATCTAAAAGAAGCCATCCGTTACTGCATTCTTTCAATGTTTTCCCCGGAATAAATTTCGGCTAACCACTGATAGCAGGCTTTGAGGTCTTCGGGAGAATTTATTTCTTCAAAAAGTTTTGCCGACCTGAGAAAATTATCAAGTGCCAGGGAAGTTTGCTTGCCTGCATAGAGAATTCTTGCATAAACAAATAATGCGTTGGCAAGCTTCTCCTTATCGCCGACGCGCTCCAGTATCTGGATGCCTTCGCCGGCTGTTTTTACCGCATCATCATTTTTAGTTTGATAAAAAAGGCTGTAAGCAATATTGTTCAGCTCCCGGGCAGTCCTTACTTCATCTTTTATTGCCCTGGCAACTGGAAGAGCTTTTCTAAAGCTTTCTTCCGCCAGAATTATATACTGTAAACCCGGCGAACTTTTATCAGCCGTTGGGTTTCCTTCTCCAAGCCTGAAATAACAATTGCCTATCATGTCATAGTAATCGCAAATAGAAACTTTATCATCCTTTGACTCGGCAATGGCGGCAAGCTTTTTGTAATAAATGACTGCTTCTTGCATCTCTCCGATATTGTAGTAGTCCAGAGCCATAATGCTGAGAACCTGATTAAAAATAAAAGAATCCTGCCATGAATAACCCCTCAATATCTGGTAAGAAAGAATGCAGTAACGGATGGCTTCTTTTAGATTATTCTGGCGGTTCTGGCTGAATCCCATGAGCATAAGATAGCTTGCCCGGGAATAAGGGTGGTCTAATTTTTCCGATACATCAAGACACCAGTATCCGTGCC
>JAMDEM010000033.1 GCA_023486985.1 Bacillota bacterium | reverse complement strand
GTGAGAAAAATGGCTGATATGCCGGCACTTAAAGTGGGAATAATCTCCTGCAGCGGAGAAGCCAGAATGGAAGGGGCTCTTTCCAGAATTGCCACCCGCCTTGTGCTGGAAAAGCTGAGACCCGGCAAAACCGTTACCATCTGCCTTCCTTTATTTCTGGCCGGCGGAGAAGAAGAAAGAAACTTTGCCAGGCACTTCCCCACCCTGGCTGTTGACGGCTGTGAAAAACTCTGCGCCAAAATTGGAACAGAAAAATACAGCGGAAAAGTTGCTGATGTTGTTATTGTGTCTGATTTCATTAAACAATGGAAATCAAAATTTCCTGTTTCTTCACTCCTGGGAAGAGAAAATTTATCCACTGTTGGAGAAGAAGAGCTTCGACTGGCTTCCAGAATCGCTGAAGAAATTGCATTAAAAGTTGACGATATCCTGGAAAAATTTAACTATGATTATCAGAAATACAGAGAAAGCTAACCGGAGGATAAATAAATGGCTGGTTACAAAACCTGGGTTAAATGGAAAGGTGAACACAAAGGGCACTTAAATTGCGGAAACGGCGCTGAAATGGATTTTTCCGCGCCACCGGCTCTTTATGGCTCTGCAGGTGTTATGACCCCGGAAGACGCCTTTGTATCCGCAGTAAATATGTGCTTTCATCTGGTGTTTCTCTGGACGGCAGAAAGATTCAAGATAAGCCTGATTTCGTATGAATGTGAAGCTGAGGGAATTACGAAAGACCTTGTTGACAAAACCTCTATTTTTGAAAAGATTATACTTAAACCAAAAATTACTGTCAGGAGCAGCTCCGAGTCAGAAGTAAAAAGAGCCATAAAATCTGCTGAAAAATACAGCCTTATAATTCAGTCTATTAAAAGTGAATTAATCCTTGAGCCTGAGATTACAACATAAATATCATACGCCCGTGAAAAATTATCTTGAAAGGCACAAATTTAATACTGTAATACTGACGTCATATCTGAATGTGAGGAAAATGAGATGAAAAATACTGTAAAAATATTAAAAGCTCTAGCCGATTCCAATCGTTTAAGGATTCTTAAAATGCTTCAGCACAAGAAAGGATGCTGTGTCTGTGAGATTCAGCACATTCTTGGCATAGGCCAGTCCAGCACTTCAAGACATTTAAAGATTCTTGAGGAAGCAGAGCTTATCCGCTATGAAAGAGACGGTAAATGGGTTAACTGTTATATGAATTACGGCAGCAATAATAAAGCAATCAGAGACATTTTGAATACCTTAAACGGCTGGCTGGAAGAAGACAATGCTATTCTAGCGGATAAAAAGCAGTTAACAGTTACAGACAGAAGCATCATTTGTAAGCCATAAGTCTTGCTGAAAAACGAAGCAATCTCATCTTTATTTCTTTCCCTGTGGGAGGGCAGGATAAAGCATAGCAATCTCAAAATAAGAGGCAAACATGGAAATAGATAAAAATAAAAATTACGAAATCATTGTTTTTGCCAATCAGGATGAAGGTATGAAGGCACAGAGAATTTTACTTGCAAATAACGTAGATTTTAAACATATCTCAACATTAGCAGTTGTTGTTCCTGAAGAAGAACAGCTTGAAATTTGCCGAGTATTAGCCGGAGAAGGCTTAATAATAAGCGGCTTTTATAATTTTTTGTACCGCGATTACGAAGAAGATTTTTTCCGGAGAGCTCAGGATTATAAACCTTCTACAAACGAAGGTAAATTTTTAAAATCAATTACTCTTTGTTATGTTGCCCCCTGCATTGCCGATGAAACGAAAATACGCCTTATTGCATATTTTTCATCCGATATTTCAGAAATTCTGCCATACTTGAATACAGTAATAAAAGGTGCTTCTTATAATAAAAACGGGCCAACTCTTACCTACACAAAAGGCAGAAAAATTATCAACCTTTATAATATCAAGATTGCTATTGCGAAAGCAGACGATATAATTGACGCATGGAATATCCTTGATGAAATAAAAGACCTGATAAATGAAACACATAAAAACAAAGATACCATAACACCAAATAATGAAGCAAAAGTTAAAATAACGGCTTTGCAAATCTACGGCTGGCTGCCCAAAACAAACTGCAAGCTTTGCCAGGAGGCAACCTGCCTTGCCTTTGCTGCCAAGCTTCTTTTAGGTGAGCAAAAACTGCAAAACTGCTCTCTCCTTTTCTCTGACCCCAAATTTTCCGAAAACAGAAAACTGATGGAAGAAATTGGCGAAGCCTTATGGTTTTAATTGTGTAATGCACCGGCAAAATTTCAAAAATTAATCGAAATCAGATACTCATCTTTTTATTTTGCTTCGGAATACCCCGCAGTCATCCTGAGGGGTAGTTTATAAAGGTTTTTAAAAATCTCCATAGAAATATAAAATTGTACTGGCTTTTTAAGAAGCCATTTTATTTTGTAAAAAGGAGCCGATAATGAGTAAAGAATTCTTAAATAAATTCGTTGCCGATAACGAGAAAAAACTGCTTGATTTTCTGAAAGAATTAATTTCAATAAAAAGTCCTTCAGCCGGAGAAAAAAGTGCGGCTGAATGCACCGCTAAGGAGATGAAAAAGCTCGGGTATGAAAACATCCGCTTCGACGGCGCCGGGAATGTTATAGGAGAGCTGGGACGGGGCGGGAAGCTCCTGCTTCTTTCCGCTCACCTGGATACAGCCGGAGTGGCTGATCCCGGAGCATGGAGCGTGGAGCCTTACTCCGGAGAAATAAAAGACGGAAAAATATTCGGGCGGGGTGCCGGTGACAACAAAGGCGCTCTTTCAGCCATGGTTTATGCAGGAAAATTATGGAAAGAACTCCACCCCGGTGCAGATTACAAAGTTTTGGTAGCGGGAACAGTTCTTGAAGAAGACGCTGACGGGTACGGCATGCAGGCACTTATTGAAGAACTTCCCGTAAAACCTTCGTTTGTAATGGTGGGTAAGCCGTCAAACGGCGCAATAAACCGCGGACACAGGGGAAGGATGGAAGTTCAAATTTCCGTGAAAGGCGAAGGTTGTCATGCCAGCACGCCTGAAAAAGGCAAAAATGCCCTTTATATTGCTGCAAAAGTATTGAATGCCCTTGAAGATTATGCGGGTAAACTGCCGAGCGACTCCTTCCTGGGAAAGGCTTCCCTTGCAGCCACTCTTCTTGATGTCAAGCCCGGCAAATTCAATATGGTTCCGGATAATGCCGTCATATGTGTTGACAGAAGAATTACTGCAGGAGAAACTTATGAATCGGTAATTGAAGGTTTCAAAAAAGCTCTCCCCTTCCATGAAGTTGAAGTAAGTTGTTTTCCATATAAAAACAAAACATGGACAAACAAGTCAATAGAGCTTGAAAAATACTTTCCATCCTGGGTGCTGCCTGAAGACCATCCTCTTGTAAAGGCTGCCGTTGATGCAGGACTGGAAGCCTTCAACAAAAATCTGCAGGTGGGAAAATGGACGGTATCTACAGACGGAGTGGGCAGCATGGGCCGCCACGGGATACCAACAATCGGATACGGACCGGGCGAGCGCCGGGTGGTTGACGACCATCAGAAAATAGCAGATCTTCTGGACGCTGTAAGATTTTACGCCGGGTTCTGTCACAGTGTAAAGAGCGTTATTTAAGCTATTTTCAGAACCCGCTTAATTTTGTTAATCTCTTTTTGCTGGTGCTCAATTTCTTTTTGCATTCTTTTAATTGTTTCATTAGTAAAAATTCTTTCATGATCCAAACGCTGCAAAATATTTAAATTCTTATCTAACCTTGTTAGAATCTCATCCTTTGTTTCTTTAATATCTTTCCTTATCTCTTCAAATTGCTCATCATGCTCCAAAAGCTTTTCAATAATTGGATCTTTGCTCATATTTATTCTCCTTATCCACCCTCAACTATGAATAATATTTCTATTTTTTGAGTAAGTAAATCCTCTAATTAATTCTGGTTATTTCAACGCCGTTGTAATAATATTTAAGAATATGCTTGTAATCGAAGCCTTTTAGAGCCATGCCTCTGGCTCCCCACTGGCACATGCCCACGCCGTGTCCCCAGCCGTGGCCCTTTATCACAAACATATAAGGGACTTTTTTTATCATCCCCCCGCCCCGGGAGGATACTTCCCTGCGTTTTTTTTGCGTCTTTGCGCTATAAGGCTCTTCAAAATTTATTATAGAAATCTCACTGGCTGATTTTATTATAAGAAGTCTTAAATTCCTCATAACAGTAACCTCGCCTATAGGGGAATTAAGAGTTACCACATCGCCTGGTTTTGGAGGGGAGGTATTGTCTTTAACATCATCGGGCTTCTTTATATTAACTCCTATATATCCCCGTGTAGAGACGGTAAAATAAGAACTGCGCAGATTCCTGTATCCCATGATGCGTCTGAATTCATAGCCGGGAAGATACAGGACCCCCCTTGAATGAGCAATCTTTAAAACTCTTACTCTCCCTGATTTGTCCCTCATAACCGGAGTGATGGATATTATTGCACCGATATCAATATTTAGTCTTTTAAAGGCGGTTTTTATATCATCCTGGGTGAATGCTTCCAGCCAGTCCCTTAACGGTGTACCCATGCAGTAAGGATCATTTACTCCGCTAAGATAAGGTTCCGGCATTCCAAAGACTTCGCCGCCTTCTTCAGTCTGCCCGCCGCAGGTAGAGTGAAAAAAAGCTTTGATAAGCCTGCCTTTATATGTTATTACTTCTCCTTTTGTCTCAGAAACAGCCTGGTTTAGGCTCGGATGTTCTGCCAGCACTCCGCCATAAACCTGGTCCTGGTCAGTAGAATAAACATCAAAATACCTGGCAGGCTGGTAAGTAATTTTATAAACTGCATAAGTTCTTGCAGCCACTGCCTGGGCTTTTAAAGCTTCCATGGGCCAGGATGCCGGGACTTCCCCGCCCATAACTCCTGCAAGATACTGCTCAAAGTCAACATAATTTATTACAGTGATTCTATTTTTCCCGTCCAGCAAAAGAATCAGGACGCCTCTGTATGGCTTGTTATTGAGATAAACAGGCGTGGAAAAATCAGAAGATTTTGCCACAATTGATAAAACTGATATTTTTTTCTTATCAATTTTAAAGCCCGAAGTGTCTGCCTGAACAATGTAACTGAAACTGCCCTTTGCTATTGCTTTCGGGCTGTCTTTCTCCTGAAGTACAAGACCGGCGGGAGAATAAAGGCTTACCTTTGACTGGTTGAAAAGAAGGCCCACCCGTATATAGTCAGGACCACCTTTTGCGAAAGCAGAGATTGCTTCGCTTCGCTCGCAATGACATACGGGGACAAATAAAACTGCGAATATTGTTAACAAAATTATTAAAATTCTCATTTTATCTCAATTTGAAAACTGCCCGCGTATAAAGGCTTCTCCAGTGAAATCTCTCCATAAATTATATATCTTCCCGGTTTTAACTGATTTCCCTCGTTATCCTCCTGATTCCATATCTCTTTAAAAGTTCTGGATTTGCCTGCATCCAATTTCATATTTGTTAAAACCTGCAGGAAAACCCTGTCATTGGACCAGCGCCAAACTTCTTTGCCGCTTTCATCTTTAACCCAGAAATCATATTTTTTTGAGGTTGAAAAATCAAAAAATGCCGTCTTTTCTCCCTGATTGGTTATTTTTAAGGTTATATTTACCTTCTCCCCCTTATTATAGCTCTTTTTATCAGCAGTTACCTTAAAAATAAGACCGCTCTTGGTTGAACTTTTTCCCGTTGCAGAAAACCAGCAAAATCCGGTGAAAATAACAAGAACTAAAATCATCAAAATTTTTCTCATTTTTTTTCGCTCCTTATCTTTGAATCAAAAATTTTCCCCTGTGGCTCAGTTAGAACCATACGAACATTTGATAAAAACTCATTCCTTTTGTTGTCACCTTTTGAGAGAAAAGCTCTTCCAATCTTTGCTATTTTCAGCCATTGTGCCTGGGAAAGAGCAGGTTTCATATTTATTAAAATATCAAGAAGCTTCTCCGCGCCGGCATTAAGAAAACCTTCAGCACCCGGAGGCATACTTCCTGAAGTACCTCCTCCCTGGCCCAGCGGAGGTACCCCGACTGCCGGCGGTCCCTGGAAAGACGGCTCTCCCTGTGAAGCCGCTACCCCCGGCGGAGGTCCGCCTCCCTGTGCTCCAATTGCCAATTCACTCTTAAAGTTATTATACAATGTTAAAAGCGCTTCGCTCCGGGGCAAAATTTCGGCAGAAACCACTTTTTTATAAGAATCAAAATATTTATCTTTTACGGAATCAACAAAAGGGATTACCCTGTAAGGAAAAGCAAAAGTAACTTTATTTTCCCTGCAATCGGCAAGGACCATTGTGAAAAAATCTTCCCTTCTTGCTGCATCCCAGTCTTTCAACTTGTTTAGAAAAATCATAGCAGTTCCTGAATCAAGGGTGACAACAAAAGGAACATCTTTACCAAGAAGTTTTTTTGAATTATCTTTCAGTTTTTTCCAGTCAGCGTCAATTTGATAGAATGATGTTTGATAATCAACAAACGGTGCAGGCTCGCCTTCCCACCATAGAGTGCTGACACCCGCAAATTTTCCTTTTCCAACAGAATATTGTCTTATGGAATCAGCCAGTTCCTTCCATGCTGAAGGATTAAGATTCTCTTTAGTAACCTCGCCCGCCTCTTTTGAATTTCCCACTCCCGGCGGTCCTGCAGAGGTTCCCAGAGCCGTAAGCACATTACCCACATAGATTGCATCCACATCACAATCTATGAGCTTCTTTGCCTGCTCAAGCAAAAACTGCCTGTACTTTAAGGAATAAAGATTTCCAATATAGATTTTTCCTCCTTCGGTCTGAAAGAAAATTCTGCTTCCGTCTTTCTTGTGAAAGCACATCTCATCAACTGTTTTTTCATCTCCAACATCTTTGCCTATAAAGGCAAAGGCATCTATCACTCCTTCAACAAAAATCCCCTTTTCATGAGCCCTTGACACAAGAGCCTTAAAACTTTCAAGCTCTCCTTTATGTTCCCCGGTAAGATAAAAGATGTCATTTGCATGCAGTATAATTTTTGCACCGCTGGA
>JAMDEM010000188.1 GCA_023486985.1 Bacillota bacterium | reverse complement strand
AAAGCCGCATCTGAAACCATAACCCAGGGCGTTTGAAGTTTCACCTTCAAAAGTAAAGGAGGCGTCATTTAATTTAAGTTTCCCCAGCGCTTCTCTCAGCAATGTGTAATTTTTATTTTCAGTGGGATAAAGTCCGCAAAATACCATAGGCTTGATTTCCTTATATCCCGGAAGAGGCGTGCTTACGGGATTTTTTAGAAGCGTAATGGTGTCACCCATTTTTGTATCTTCTATATTTTTTATCTGCGCTGTTAAATAGCCAACCTCTCCGGTTGAAAGGAGCCCGGCGGGTTTCATATCAGGGGTAAAAAATCCCAGCTCGGTAACTTCAAAGGTTTTATCCCGCGAGAAAAACTTGATAGTGTCGCCTATATTTATTTCTCCCTGCATGACCCTGAAAACAACCACAACACCTTTATAATTATTGTAATAAGAATCAAAGATAAGGGCTTTCAAAGGCATGTCGTTTTTTCCCGGCGGCGGCGGTATTTTATGAATCACTGCTTCAAGTACTTCTTCAACGCCTATTCCTGATTTGGCGCTTATCAGGAGAACTTCCTCCGGATTGATGCCAAGCAGTTCTTTTATGTCATTTTTAACTTTTTCAGGGTCGGCAGCCGGCAGATCTATTTTATTGATAACAGGAATTATTTTTAGATTAAGATCTTTTGCCAAATAAAAGTTTGCCAGGGTCTGGGCTTCAATTCCCTGCGAGGCGTCTATCACCAGCAAGGCTCCTTCGCAGGCAACAAGGCTTCTTGAAACTTCATAAGTAAAATCCACATGTCCCGGCGTGTCAATCAGGTTTAATATGTAATCTTCCCCGTCCTTTGATTTATAATTTATCCTTACCGGAGAAGA
This sequence comes from Bacillota bacterium, assembly GCA_023486985.1. Classification (GTDB taxonomy): domain Bacteria; phylum Vulcanimicrobiota; class JAMDEM01; order JAMDEM01; family JAMDEM01; genus JAMDEM01. Next base: position 6,199 of record JAMDEM010000188.1, on the reverse strand, counting down.
CTTGATGGTTATGCCGCGCTCTCTTTCCAGGTCCATCTTATCCAGAACCTGGTTCACCATTTTAGAAGGGTCAATTGTACCTGTTAATTCCAGCAGGCGGTCGGCTAAAGTTGATTTACCGTGGTCAATATGGGCGATTATGCAAAAATTCCTGATTTTTTCTATCAAAATAAAAAGCTCCTTGGCTAATATAGAAACTTCACTATTATATTCTATTTCAAGCGAAATGAAAAGGTTTCCATACAAATCGCAGGTAAATTCAGATTAAGATAGAAAATTTATATAATTACAGTAAGTATCAAAATATATTAGTGCTAATATTAAAAGGGGAGGTAATTTAAATGGAAATCTCTGCAGAAATGGGAACAGTATTAATTTCGCTGGCAGTTCTAGCGGTTTTAATTCTTCCATCCATAAGGCGGATTGGTCCGACTGAGGTGGGACTGGTTATCAAGCGTTTTGGCAATAAACTTGATAATGACAACATTGTGGCATTTAATGGCGAAGCAGGCTATCAGGCAGATTTATTGATGCCGGGTTTTCGCTTTAAATTATGGATTCTTTATAAAGTTGACAAATATCCCTGGGTTCAGGTCCCGGCGGGACAGATTGGAGTGGCGATTGCTCAAATCGGTCATCCCCTTCCAATGGGCGCCAAATCTGCTGTTTATAAAGAAGAGTTCGGCGATTTTACCAATCTTGAAAAGTTTATTAAAGGCGGGGGACAGAAGGGCGTGCAAAGACCGGTGCTTCGTCCCGGGTCTGCCCTCCCCATTCATCCCATAGCTTTTATTGTGCTTACGAAACACAAAATCTATGGTGTGCCGATAGAACCCGATCTTCAGCGCGCTTCAGAAAGAGAGGGTCTTTTGACACCACAGGCTTTTGGACTTGATTCGGAGCAGCTTGATGTTGTGCTGATTGAACCGCGTCCGGTCGGCAAAGACGGAGAAACAATGGATATGGTTGGAATTGTTACGACATTTGACGGAAAGCCTCTTTCTTCCGGCTATATCGCCAGCCGTTTGGGAGGATTTTCAGATATTGAAGAACTTGAAAAGAAACAGTCAGATGATGCGGCAAAGATTGAGCTTTTACTTGGGGACAAGAATCATCTACATGAAAATTATCAGGATTTTCAGAAATTTGTAGATTCCGGCGGCGAGATGGGTCTTCAGCATGATGTTCTGCGTTATGGCGCCTATAATCTGAATCCTTTTCTTGTCCAGGTGGAAATGGTTCCCATGCTTATTGTGCGCCAGGGAGAGGTTGCAGTTATTAAGGCTTATGTGGGTCTTTCCGCTCAGGATACCTCCGGATTGGAATTCAAATTTGGCTCACTTGTTCGCCCCGGTCACCGCGGTTTGTGGGGAGAATCTCTTCGTACCGGCAAATATGCCCTTAATCCGCGCATTTACCAGGCGGAGATTGTTCCAACCTGTATTTTAAACCTTAACTGGGCACACGTGGTTTCGGAGGCTCACAACCTTGATTCGAAACTTGAGCCTATCGTAGCAAAAAGCAGGGAAGGCTTTGTGTTTAAAATTGACCTTCAGGTCCAAATTCATGTCCCTGATACAAAAGCTTCCAGAGTCATTTCTATGGTCCGCACGATGCAGAATCTTGTTAACGAAATACTTCAGGCGGCGGTGGGGAATCATTTTCGCGACAAGCTGCAGTCAATGGCGGCGGTTAGTTTTATAGAAACCCGCCAGCAGGTTCAGGAGAGCGCTTTCGAGCATATCAGAACCCAGCTTGAACAGTATGAAGTTGAAACAAGAGGCGTATATATTCAGGATGTCATATTGCCTGATGAGCTGGTGATAGTTTTAACCCAGAGAGAAATAGCTAACCAGCAGATAGAAACATATAAGAAAGAGAAAGCCGCACAGGACCAGAGAATAGAAATGGAAAAGGCGAAGGGAACAGCCGAAAAACAGGCAGACCTTGCCAGTGCGGAAGTTAATGTGGCTATCAAAAAGAATAACGCTGACGCGCGAAAGCTGGAAGCCGAGGGCGAGGCTACCTATCTTGAGAAAACCGGAAACGCCAAGGGAGCTGAAGTGCGCGCAGTAGGTCTTGCCAAAGCTGAAGCATTCAGAGCCCAGGTCGCTGCTCTTGGCCAGGAGGCTACGGCAATTGTCAATGTAGCCAGCTCTCTTGCCGACAAGGGCGCTAAATTCATGCCAGAGATACTTGTGACAGGCGGAGGCGGTGCAACTGACGGAGTTGCCGCTGCCCTGATGCGGTATCTTAAACCGTCTGAAACTAAAGTTAAAGGTTCCGAAGAAAAGCCGATGAGCTGATTGAATGTGAAGAAGTTTAAAGGCAGCTGCCCGATAAATAATTTATCTCTATCAGGCTGACTTCTGCTCAACAGAAGTCAGCCTTGTTTCATGATTGCAAAGCCTGTCTTCATGTTCTCCCAGAATAGCCTGGAGGAATTTATTGCCTTCTCTTAATTCACCGGTGAGTTCGGCAACAGTATGCTGAAGTTCTGTAACAGCATTCCAGACTTTGTTAAACTCTTTAGAGGTATCTTCACGCAGAAGCTCAATGTTTTCCCTTAAAAGGTCAAGACCTTCTTTGAAGACCCTGAAATCGGACCGAAGTCCTTCGAGTATAACGGCAAATTCTCTGTCTTCCATAGCTTTAAAATCTCCCGAATTTCCAGGTAATTTCTATTTAAATTTGCAAAAACCTTTTTAATGAATTTTGCTTTTATTATATTAATTCTAGCAGACATTTGTTAAAAAAATATTTCCAGGTTGTAAAAAGTTTTTAAATAAATTCTTAAATTTTTTTACATTAATCAGACCTGAATTTATTCTTTCGACGTGTATGGACTTCCAGGCTGTTATATAAGAATAAACGACCCGGTATTAAATTGTTTCATTTAAATACATTATATTAAAAGGAATTTACCTTCAGGCGTTGAAAAATTCAATAAAATGCAGGAGCAGCAACGGTTTTGATAAATCAAGCCCCTACAGGATTACATGGAGGTTGTAAAACATGAAGGCTGTGGTTATGGCAGGAGGAGAGGGCACAAGGTTAAGACCTCTTACCTGCAACAGGCCCAAACCTCTTGTTCCCATTGCAAACAAGCCGGTGATGGAGCATATCATCGAGCTTTTAAAGAAGCACGGAATAACCCAGATTATTGTGACCCTCCACTACCTTGCGGATGAAATTGTAGGTTATTTCGGCGACGGCTCCGACTGGGGCATCCAGATAATTTACTCCGTTGAAGATGAACCCCTGGGCACAGCGGGAAGTGTCAAGAAAGTTGAACAATATCTTGATGATACATTTATTATAATAAGCGGCGATGCCCTCACCGACTTTGACCTTACCAAAGCTATAAATTTCCACAAAGAAAAGGAAGCAGTAGCAACCATAACCCTTACACGGGTGGAAAATCCCCTTGAATACGGTGTTGTAATCACTGACGAAGCCGGCAGGATTAAAAGATTTCTGGAAAAGCCAAGCTGGGGTGAAGTTTTCAGCGACACAATAAACACCGGCATTTATATTCTTGAACCGGAAATTTTCAGCTACATGGAGCAGAACAAGGTTTATGATTTCAGCAAAGACCTCTTTCCAAAGCTTCTTGAAAAGGACCAGCCCCTTTATGGATTTGTGACCGGCGGATACTGGTGCGACATTGGAAACCTCCAGCAGTACCGCCAGTCTCATTATGATATGCTTACCGGCAAAGTAAAGGCTGAAATACCGGGCAAGCAGACAGAAAAAGGAATATGGGTGGGGGAAGGCACTGAGATTCATCCTTCCGCTCAGCTCCAGGGTCCTGTGGTTATCGGCAAAAACTGCCGTATAAAAGAAAATGTATATATTGACGAGTTTACCGCAATAGGTGATAACTCCATAATTGAAGAAGGAAGCACTATCCACCGCGGAATAATCTGGAACAACGTTTACATCGGCAAGAAAGCAAGAATTTCCGGAAGCACCATCTGCCGCCAGTGCACGTTAAAATCAAATGTTGTAATATCGGAAGGCGTTGTGCTTGGCGATAAATGCTTCATGGGACAGGGAAGTGTTGTGCATCCACAGGTAAAGATATGGCCCGATAAAAATGTTGAGGCTGGCGCTACAGTAAGCATGAGTCTTGTTTGGGGTATAAAGTGGCCCGGTTCGCTTTTCGGAGAGACCGGAATTTCAGGACTTGCCAACATAGAGATAACCCCGGAGTTTGCCCTGAAACTTGGAGCGGCTTACGGTGCTTTCATGGAAAAATCAGCTATTGTCTGCACTAGCCGCGATTCCCACCCGGCTTCAAGGATGCTTAACCGCGCCATTATCTGCGGGCTTACCTCAGTGGGAGTAAATGTTTTTGATTTAAGAGTCATGCCGGCGCCTATCAGCCGGTACACTATTAAAAATTCCGGCGTGAAGGGCGGAATTCATACAAGAATATCTCCTGATGACCCCCGGTCTTTCCTTATTGAGTTTTATGACGGCCGCGGGATAAATATCGACAAAGGCACTGAAAGAAAAATAGAAAATTTATTCTTCCGCGAGGATTTCAGGCGTACTGCCATGGACGAGGTGGGAACAATTGATTTTCCATCCCGGGCGGTTGATGAATATATTGAAGGATTTTTCAATCTTATCTCTGCCGATACTGTAAAGAAAGCAGGTTTTAAGGTTGTAATAGATTACGCTTACGGCAATTCCTCGATAGTACTGCCCCTGCTTCTGGGCAAATTGGGCTGTGAAACTGTTGCCATCAATGCTTACCTTGATGCCTTTAAAGCAAGAGAGATTCAGGAGGACAAGGGAAAATCTCTTAATCAGCTTTCAAATATTGTTATGACACTTGATGCCGATCTTGGAATACTGATGGATGTTGACGCCGAGAAATTTATCCTGGTAGATGAAAAAGGAAACGTTATTTCAAATTCAAAGCTTCTGGCTCTCCTTTCCCTTCTTATTTTCAAAGCATACAGCGGCAGCATAATGGCTGTTCCCGTTACCCAGCCGGGGGTGATGGAAGAAATAGCTTCAAAGTTCAGCGGAAAGATTATCAGAACCAAAACAGACGGGAGATCTCTTATGCACACGGCTTCCCTGGGTGAGAGAAAGATAAGAATGGCTGGCACAGGCGACGGCGCCTTTGCTTTTCCTCAATTCCAGCCGGCTTTTGACGGCATGTTTGCCTTTGCAAAGATTATTGAATTGATGGCGAGGGAGAAAACTCCTCTTTCCGAGCTTGCAGCCCAGATTCCGCCTTATTACACGGCGGAAAGAAAGGTTGAATGCGCATGGCAGCAAAAGGGCAAGATTATGAGGAAGCTTATCGAGGAAAACCGGGATAAGAAGGTGGAGATGACCGAAGGCGTAAAAGTGTATTTTGACGGTTCCTGGGTTCTGGTTATTCCAGACCCGGCCGAGCCTATGATGCATCTTTATGCAGAATCCGCCAGCTCTGAATCAGTTGATGCCCTGATAGATGAATATGCCCGGAAGATTGACGGCATGAAAGGCGTTGAAAGCTTTCTTGTAACAAGAATGAAGGAGAAGACAAAGGCTGCCCGGGAAAGAGTGGAGGCAGCAACTGCCGTCAAGACGCATAAAAATTCAAAGGCCAGTTTAACCCTTTCCGAGGATAAGGCTTTTCATTTCTGGAATGAACACGGGCATATGGGAGTAAGGGCGGTATCTTTAAGAGAGTTTGCCGATATTGTTTCCTACATAGACCTTTCTTCAATCGAGTATCATGTAGGCAGGGGAGACTTTGCCAACTGGGTTGACAGCGAACTGGCAAACAAAACTATAGCCGGTAAAATAAGAAATCTTCAGAAAAAAGATGTTCACGGGGAGCAATTAAGGCAGGAGTTAATAAAAATTGCGGGCGTGTAAGGGAAGGTTAACTACCTTACCTTATATGATATAATTGGGAATGGGAATTTAATTTAAAGCAAGCTTGTTTTGCGGGACGATACTCCGCAGCAAAATTGCAGAGTTTTCAATTACAAAATAGGAGGTACGATATGTCATTCTGGGAAGAAGTCAGAGCAAAGGTTTTGGAACATACCACGTCAAGTGATTTAACTGCAGGTCTTTACAAAAAAATTGCCTCCACCGGCTCTAATGAAATGGCGATGGTAAAGCCCACGTATTATCTGGGACAGATTTCTGTTTTAACAATGGATTACATGGATTTTGTAAAGAC
>JAMDEM010000020.1 GCA_023486985.1 Bacillota bacterium | reverse complement strand
TACCGGTGGAGAAAAAATTCTTGAAGTAAACGGGGTGACGGTAAAGGAAAAAAGCCTTCATAAAGCGGCAGACATGATGGCTGGACCGGCAGGAAGTTTCATTGATTTAAAGCTTGAAAAAAACGAGAAAGTTTTCAGCCTGAAAATAAAGAGGGAAAATATAAGGCTTCGTCCCCTGGTCTGTAAAGTTTACAGAGACGGAATCGGATATATTAAGTGCTCTATCTTTGGGGATAGTACGGAATTTCAATTCAGCAAAGCCCTGGATAAGTTAAAAGCCAGAAATGTAAAGGCTCTTATTATTGACCTAAGAAATAACCCCGGCGGAGATTTTGAGTCTTCATTGAAGGTTGCGTCTTTTTTTGTGCAAAGAAAACCTCTCATTTACTATAAGAAAAGAACTGGAGAACCAAAGCCTGTTGTTTCAGTTCGTCCCATAAAATTTTCAGGACCGGTGGCGGTGATTGTAAACGGCGGCACAGCCAGCGCCGCTGAAATCCTTACGGCTGCCCTTTCTGAGAATAAAAAGGCTGTGGTGGTTGGAACCAGAACTTTTGGAAAAGCAAAAGTCCAGACCATATTTTCTCTTACGGGAGGCTCGGCAATAAAACTTACAACAGCCGAATATCTTACACCGACAGGCAAAAATATAAATGAAGTTGGAATAATTCCGGAAATTATTGTGGAAGATAATCCCTCCTCAAAAGACGCTCCTCTTTCCAAGGCTATTCAGTATTTAAAAAGTAATAATAAGTAAAGTGATTAAGATGGTTTTTTTATGCATGCAGCGGGTTTGATTCATCAAACCCGCTTTTATGTAGAGCAAGCTTTCCCGCTACCTTATTTTGCAGAGTAGTGGCAAAGCTTGCTTTGCCTTCTTTACCGGGCCGGATTTTGCGATTGAAAACTCTGCAGCTTTGCTGCGGAGTATCGTGCCCGCAAAACAAGCTCTGCTTATTTTCGAATGGCGACAATCCAGGCGGAGCCGTGGATAGCGCATGAGAAAACAAACTTGTTTATAAACCCGCCCCCTGCATTCTATAATGTTTAGAGGAATATTTATTATATTTGCTGAAAACTTAAAATTGTTGAAATTCTATTGTAAAAACGAGATTGCAATGCTTTCCCCCTCGCCCTCTCCCAAGTGTGGAGAGGGAACCGGAGAAATGCCCGTTCGGGGAACGGGCGCTACTTCCCCTCCACGAAGGGGTGAGGAGAAAGGTTGGGAGCTCGCAATGACAAGGATCATGACGTTCCAGCAAGTGTAAGGACGGGTTGAAGCCACGAGTGCATGGAAGAAAAGGAGACATTAGATGCTGTCATTTCAAGAAATAATAATGAAACTGGATGAATTCTGGAGCAGCCGTAATTGCATTATCAGACAGCCTTATGATATTGAGGTCGGGGCGGGCACAATGCATCCTGCCACATTTTTAAGAGTCCTCGGACCTGAGCCGTGGAACGTTGCTTACCCTCAGCCTTCAAGAAGGCCTGCTGACGGGAGGTATGCTGAAAATCCCAACCGTTATCAGCATTATTTTCAGTATCAGGTTATATTAAAGCCCGATCCGGGCAATCCCCAGGAGCTTTATCTTGAAAGTCTTAAAGCCCTGGGAATCAATCCTCTTGAGCATGATATAAAATTTGTTGAAGACAACTGGGAGTCTCCCGCCCTTGGCGCGTGGGGGCTCGGCTGGGAAGTATGGCTTGACGGACTTGAAATCACCCAGTTTACTTACTTCCAGCAGGCTGGCGGGTTCAATCTCAATCCCGTGTCGGTTGAGATAACATACGGACTTGAAAGAATTGCAATGTATCTTCAAAAGGTTGATAATTTCAGGGAGATAAAATGGAACAAAGATGTCACCTACGGCGATATTTATTATATCAATGAAGTTGAGCAGTGCAGATATAACTTTGAACAAGCCAATATTGAAATGCTCAGGGAAATATACAATTCATACGAAAAAGAAGCCCACCGTATTGCCGATATGTCCCTTGCCATGCCGGCTTATGAAATGGACCTTAAATTAAGCCACATTTTCAATGTGCTTGATGCCCGGGGAGCAATCGGCGCAACGGAAAGAGCAAACTATCTTGGAAGAATGAGAGCCATAGCCCAGAAAGCAGCAAAACTTTTTCTTGCCCAGAGAGAGGAAGCAAATTTCCCTCTCAATCAAAAATCAGGCTTTGTCAATGTGATTGAAGAGCCTGAGCCTCTTAAGATAGCGCTGCCTGATAATATTAACTCCAGGCCGGATACTTTTCTTCTTGAAATCGGCACTGAGGAGATTCCCTCCGGCGACATGAAAGACGCTTGTATTCAGTTAAAGGAGAGCCTGCCCAGGGTTTTTGAAGAAGGCAGGCTTGAATACGGCGATATAAAGATTGCCGCCACTTTAAGAAGAATTTCAATTATAGTTGAAAATATTGAGTTAAGACAAAAAGATATTGAAAAAGTTTTAAAGGGACCTTCGAAATCAGTTGGATTTGATGATGAAGGGGAACCTACCAAAGCCGCTGAAGCCTTTGCCAGAAAAGCAAGGATTGCGGTTAAGGATTTGAAGGTTGATTCATCCAACGGGAAAGAATATCTGGTTGCGGTGGTTACAGAAACAGGGAAACCGGCAGAAGAAGTCCTTAAAGATATATCTAACAAATTGATTTCTTCAATGAAGTTTACCAAGTCAATGGTCTGGAATTCTTCAGGCGCGGTATTCTCCAGGCCTGTAAGATGGATTGCATCGCTTCTTAATGATAAAGTTGTCAATTTCGAATACGCCGGCATATCTTCCGGAAATGTCACAAGAGCTCCCAGGTTCAATGAATCAAGAAGAATTGAGATTGCTGACGCTCGCGGATACTTTGAATTAATGGGAAAACTTCATGTGATGCTGGATTATCTGGATGTTGTTAAGCCTTCCGAACTAAAGCGCCGGAGGGATTATATATGGAGCGAAGCCAGGCATCTTGCGGAAAAAAGAGGCGTAGATATTAAAGAGGATACGGAGCTTCTTGACGAAGTTGCCGATTCGGTGGAGCTTCCATTTGTTTTTGAAGGAAAGTTTGACCCTTCTTATCTGATACTGCCTGAAGATGTTCTAACAACTGTTATGAAAAAGCAAAAGTATCTTCATTCACATACGAAAGACGGGAAGCTTTCCAATTATTTTTATGCCGTAAAAAACGGCTCAGAAGAATTTCTTGATTCCATCAGGGAAGGATATGAAAGAGTAATCAGGGCAAGATTTGAGGATGCGTCATTCTTCCTTAAAACAGATACTTCAAGGGAACTTGAAAGCTTTACACCAATGCTTGAGCAGGTTATATTTCAGGGAAAACTTGGCTCCATCCTTGATAAGACTAAAAGACTGGAAAAACTCTCGGGAAAAATATGCGGAATATTGAAAACATCTGATAAAGAAGAGGCTGATTCCGTTCGCGCCGCTCATCTTTGCAAGTCTGACCTGGCAACCAATATGGTTAAGGAATTTCCGTCACTTCAGGGCGTGATTGGAAGGGAATATGCCCTGAGGAGCGGGGAGCCTCCGGCTTCGGCTGAAGCCATTATGGAGCATTACATGCCAAGAGGGGCTGAAGACAGCCTCCCAAAAACCGTGCCCGGCATTGTTGTTGCCCTGGCAGATAAGTTTGACACTCTTGTCGGCTGTTTTGCCATTGGCAGGATACCCACCGGTTCGGCTGACCCTGCAGGTGTCAGGCGTAATGCCATCGGCATTGTTTCAATTTTAACGGAACGGGAAATTTCAGCCGATACTAAAGAATTTATTGAAGCTGCGGCTGAACTTGAGCCGGTGGAAGTAAATGAAAAATGCAAAGAAGATGTTCTGGCATTTCTTATCCAGCGCCTCAGGGTTATTCTTACAGAATCAGGACTTTCCTATGATGTTGTGGATTCGGTGCTTGCAGAGTGCGGCTGGAATCCTTTCAAGGCAAAAAGAACCGGCTGGATTATCAAGGAATGGAAAGAAAAGCCTCAGTCACTTGAAATTATTGGAGCATTGAAAAGATGCAGAAGAATACTGCCTTCAGATTTTTCTGCATTACCGGTGGACAAAATGATAATGAAGGAAGAAGAAGAAATAAAATTATTTGAAAAATTTGAAGAGGTTAAGTCAGTTGTTGAAAACTTAAAGGGCGGAGAAAAGTGGGAAGAAGCTCTGGATTCTCTTTGTCCCCTGGCGGAGCCGGTAAATAAGTTTTTTGACAAGGTTCTGGTTATGAGTAAGGATGAAAAGGAAAAAGTTAACAGATTGTCCCTTATGAAGGAAATTATTTCTTTAACATCCGGGATTGTGGATTTATCAAAATTAGAGTATGTATAATAAACCACCCTGCAGCAAGCTGCAGAGTATTCCTCCGGGCAAGTTTGTTTTGCGGCATGAGTTGCCTAAGAGGGTTGGGATTTGTCATTCTGAACGAAGTGAAGAATCTCAATCCGAGATCCTTCGCGATGCTCAGGATGACTGCGAGGTATTCCGATTGTAAAATAAATTATCCCCCTCTTTGTTAAAGAGGGGCAAGGGGAGTTAAGTTTAAAACCCTCATCCCCTCTCCCAAGGGAAAGGGGTGACATAGAATATCACCTCCCCTCTGGGGCGCGTCCCGACCGGACAGTGAGGTTTAGCTAAGCCGGGAGATGTCATTGCGAGGAGGTGCGTTCCGACCGAACCGGGTACCCGCCGTAAAGCGGTGGGTGGGATTTCGCATGGCGAAAAGCACGGGTTTTGGCTGGAACGTCCTACAGTCCTTCCAGCCGGGTCTCCGATGGGACCATATCCGGCAATTAAAAAATTAGAACCTCACAGGGTTCTAATTTTGATTTGATTCTTACTTTAAAGCCGGAAATATATTATTTACTTAGAAGCCAGAAGCTCGTTGTATTTTTTTTGCAGCCTTGATTTTTTTCGGGCAACTTTATTTTTGTGAACAGTCTTTTTCAAAACAGCCGAGTCGGCGGCTTTGATTGCCGCAAGAAGCGTCTTTTTTGATTCCTCAAGATTTTTCTCTTCAACGGCTTCGGAAGCTTTCTTAAAAAGCGACTTAACTTTGGTTTTTATAGCCAGGTTCCGCAGTCTTTTCTTTTCGGAAATTTTTATCATCTTTTTTGCCGATTTTGTATTTGCCAAAACTAACACCTCCGGTTGTTTTAAAAAGCAAACCCTATTATAACATGGATTTTCCACCTTGTCCAACGATATGGACAATCTTTCCAAAAAATGGCATAATATTAAGCAGGAGGTTATATTATGAGAAAATTTTTTGTTTTTATGGCAGTTATTGTAATTGGTGTTGCGCTTGCTTCTTCCGGTCTTATGGCACAGTCAATTATTCTCCCGAAACCTGTTCCTAAACCCGCTAAGCCAGCTGCACCGGCTCAGAAGATAGGCGTGAACCTTGAGGGTCAGTTCATTGCCCCGGGAGATTCAGTGATGACTCTATTTTCAGCCATAGGCATGCCTGATAAAATAAAAGCCATGCGCGGAAAAGAAAAAGACCAGGATTATATCATGTTAAGTTACTATACGTATGGCATTATTGCTGACATTCATAATGAAAAAAATACAATACAGGGAATCCTCGTTCAGGATAATAAAGTTAAAGTAAGAGGCGTTCCCTTCCAGGTGGGCGATAATTCAGCCAATGTAAAACAGCTCTGGGGGACGCCGGAAGCCGAATATGCTGAAGAGATATGCTACTGGAAAAAAGGCGTTTATGTTGGAATAGACGGCACGGGCAAGATATCCCATCTGTTTCTGGTAGAACCTAATTCTGATTTCCAGAAGGAAGGCCGGGGACAGGTCGGAAAACTTTAACTATGGACGGATTCCTTGGTGTCCTTAAGCCCCCCGGGATGACTTCTCATGATGTGGTGCGGTTCCTCCGTAAAATTATGCCTTCTTCAAAAGCAGGACATCTCGGCACCCTCGACCCCGGTGCAAGCGGCGTCATTTTAATAGCTCTTGGAAATGCCACCCGCCTTATTGAATTTTTTCCCGAAGAGCGGAAGTGTTACAGGGCAGAGCTTTTGCTGGGTTTCGAATCAGACACGCTTGATTTGTTTGGCAATGTTTCACCCACGGGAGATATTTCAGGTATTAACTTTTCAGCTGTTGAAGAAGCTGTTAAAAAGTTCAAAGGCGAAATTTTACAGACTCCCCCGATTTTTTCCGCCATCAGCAAAAATGGACAAAGGGCATATACACTGGCAAGAAAAGGCGTGAATTTTACACTGGAACAACGTAAAGTGATGTTCCATTCGATAGAAATTGCAGATTTCAAGCCTCCTAGAGTTATGCTGGATATAGCCTGCAGAGGCGGCACGTATATAAGAAGCTTATGTTTTGATATAGGAAGAGTTCTTGGCTGCGGGGCTGTAATGAGCTTTCTGGTCAGAACTGAAAGCCATGGTATAAAGCTTGAAGAATCCTTTCTTCTTTCTGAGGTAGAAAGACTGGCAAAAACCGTAAAGCCGGCTGATTTTCTGATTTCTCCTGTTAAAGCTTTTAAAAACATGCCTGTTTATGAAGCAGGGGGAATTTTTTTGGAGAAGATTCTCCATGGTTCGGCAGTTCACATTGAAGCTCTTAAGGAGCTGAGGCCAGGCGCCGGTGAGAGAATTCTGGTTTTTGATGCTGATGGAAATCTTGCAGCCGCTGCCAGGCTGGACAGAGCTAACGGCGGGGTACTGCCAATAAAGGTTTTTGCAGGATCAAGAAAATAACCCCCCCTGCATAGTGTAAAATCTTTGTAGGTTTTTTTACAGCAACAACAGTAGTGGGAGAGCTTGCTCTCCATAGTAAAAGCAAAGCAAGCTTTGCCACTACAACAGTAATTTAAGCTCAAGGAAGAGCCCCGACAAATTCTTGACACTAACCCCCCCCTGTGAATTGTTTGACTTGAGCTTATAAAGATATTATACTTAAATAGGTGTCATCTTTTACAGGGAGGTTTCCCGTATGAGCCTTATTTTTTGCGGATTTTCGCCCCACCCCCCGTTGCTTGTCCCCGAAATCGGACGGGAAAACATAAAGCAAGTGGAAAAAAACCTACA
>JAMDEM010000126.1 GCA_023486985.1 Bacillota bacterium | reverse complement strand
AGCCAAAATTAAAGCTTTGGTTTCAAAACTTTCCCCTTTTGCAGTTATTACTTTAAATATCTTGTTAATCTTCTCAATCTTAGAAACACGCTCGCCGGTTTTGATTTCCACCACATCTTCTGCATAGGTTCTTAAGTGCTGCTCTACTTTTTCAGCCATTTCCAGTCCGGTCATTGTAACTATGCCTATCCAGTTCTGAATCTCGGGAGAAAGCAAAGACTGCCCCCCGAAAGAGTCAGTCAGATACAGCGTTTTTATTCTTTTTCTTGCGGCATATACTCCCGCCGCCACTCCGGCGGGACCCCCGCCGATTATTACAAGGTCATACATAACATTTATGCCCTTCTAATAATTATTCTTCCCTTAAGTTTATTCCCCATCCATTGGCAATTCAAACTCCGCCACTCTCCCCTTACCCACTCTTTAACAAAGAGGGAGATTTTTTTATTCCTCCCCTTAATTTAAGGGGAGGTTAGGAGGGGTTATTTCCCTTTCCTTTTTTTTTCTTCTGATAGGCAATGCTGCAAGATCAGAATTTATCAGCGGCGACATCTGTCTCAATCGTTCAACAACTTTTTGAAGTTCTTTAAGAAATAGTTCCACATCTTCAACTGTATTGTCTATTCCCAGGGTGAATACAGCCGAACCCTGAGCCCAGACAGGTTCGATTCCAATGGCTTCAAGAACATGGGAAACCTTCAAAGCCTCCGAAGAGCATGTTGAGCCGCTTGTTCCGGCAATTCCAGCCATGTTAAGGAACAAAAGCATCGACTCACCTTCTATGAATTTAATGCAAAAGCTTGCATGCCCGGGAAGCCTGTTAACTTCATCACCGGTAAGAAAGCTGTCAGGGACAGTTTCTAAAGTGCCCCGTATAAGCCGGTCCTTTAATTTAATAAGATGAGAACGGCGTTCAGCCAGCTTTTCCTTTGCTATTTCAGCCGCAGCACCCATGCCGGCTATTGCCGCAACATTTTGAGTTCCAGCCCTTAAGCCCCTCTCCTGAACTCCGCCTTCAATTAAAGGAAGAATTCTCACGCCTTTTCTTACATATAATGCACCGGTGCCGAGGGGACCGTAAAATACATTGCCTGCCAGACTTAATAAATCAATGTTATCTTTAATAACGTCAATTTCAATCGAGCCTGCTGCCGCCACAGCATCGGTATGAAACAGGACATCTTTTTCCCTGGCAATTTTACCTATCTCCCTTATTGGTTCTAAAGTGCCAATCTCGTTAGAAGCTGTAGTTACGGTGATTAAAACAGTATCTTCCCTGATAAGCCCGGCAATCTCCCCGGGATTTACCATCCCGTTACTGTCAACTGTAAGCCAGGAAACCTCGCAGCCCTGCTTCTCCATATCCTTTAAAGGGTGGATTATAGAGTGGTGCTCAATAGGGCTTGCAATTATATGCCTGCCCTTTTTTGTATAAGCTTTTGCTATACCCTTAACAGCCTGATTATTTGATTCACTGCCGCAGCTTGTAAATATTATCTCTTCAGGTTTTGAATTTATAAGCTGGGCTACAGAGCTTCGTGCTTCCTCCAGTGCTTTCTTTGGCTTTTCCCCCATAGAATGCCGGCTTAAGGGGTTTCCCATATCTTCTTCTAATAAAGGCAGCATTATCTCTCTAGCCTCAGGAAGAAGAGGCGCACAGGCTAAATGGTCAAAGTTTATTATTTTCATTCTAATCATCCCTTACTTTCGAGCTATTCACATCAAGGCGCACGCCCTTGAAAGAACGCGAGAAAACAAGCTTTGCTTATATAGTTTTTTAACAATGGGATAAGTCATTTTAGAATCGAACTGAGTGGCCCGTTTGAGTCAATTATATCATTAATTTGATTATATGGAATGAAAACTTCCTGAACGCCATCAGCCATTGAGGCGACCTGTCCTCTCCAGAAAATTATTCCTAATCCACTAGAAGTTATGTAAAAATATTTATAATTTTCTTTTTTTGCGGAGGCTCCCTCTTTTGTCCAATTTTTATCCCCAAAATTTCTTTTTAAAAGTTGATCTGTGCAGTATCTGGAAATTACTTCCAAGTAGTTCATTCCATGCTTAAATAAATTTTCAAGCTTCACTTCCTTGCCTTTTTTTAAATCAAAAGCCAATATATAATGAAGTGAATTTGGATGTGCTCCCCCAGTGTAAATACTGCCGGCTAAAACAATACTGATTAAATATTTGTTATGAAATTTAGTCTCAAAATTTTGGACTATGGCATGTGGAAATCTAAGCTCCGCTTGAGGTAATTTATGTTTATTTATATAAACTTTTGTATCCCTGACTTCCTTTTTTAACACATTCATTTGGGTGTAAACATAAACACGAATTGTTTTATTGAAGTTTTCCTGAGAATCCTTGTTTTCTAAATTTTTAATCTGGGGATAGCTTATTTTAAAAAGTATTTCTTTATTGCTTATTTTTAATGTATGGGGAATAATTTGATAATCACTTTTTGAATTAAGCTTGCTGGCAATAGCTAAATAGTTATCTGAAATTAAAAACAACACAAAAGCTATTATATAAAGCAACTTCTTCATGCTTTCCACTATCCTCTCTTTTCCCTGAATTCTTTATTTTGCGATCGAATACCTCGCAGTCATCCTGAGCATTGCGAAGGATCTCATAATTAAACCAGAGATTCTTCACTTCGTTCAGAATGACAAATTCAGCCTTTTTCGGCAACCGTCCTGCCGTAAAACAAACTTGCCCGAAGGGATACCCTGCAGTCTTGCTGCAGGGTAGTTTATTTTATCACAACCATGTCGTTTCCTCTACCTTTTTCTTAATTTCAGAGTTTTTTTCGCTTTTTTATTGAATCTCTGTGCCGGAGCAAGTATAATTAAGTTATTAATTATGCAGGTATTTCAGCAATTTATCTAAAAAAGAAAGCAGGTATTTTATGGCTGGAAAGGATTTTAATTTTGAAGAGGCGGGGCTGCATGCCCGTCAGCTTATTCTTATCGGCTCGGCTCACCGTGCAGGCACGATCTATGCACTTGCAGAGGAGGCTGGCTTAAATACTTTAGTCCGGAAGCTGAAGGCAGACAGGCGTGCCTTATGGATAGTTTTAGAAGCCCTCTGCCCTATCGGACTGGTTGAGAAACACAATGATAAATATGTTGTTTCATCCAGAGGAAAAGCTCTTTTTCTTGACCATGACAACAGTAATTACCTAGGAGACTCTATTCCCCACCTACTTAATATAATGAAAAGCTGGCTTGAGCTACCGGAGGTTATTAAAACCGGCAGACCCGGCATGCTAAAGCGTTCTACAGATGACCTTTTAAGCTTTATCAAAGCTATGGATTCAAGACCTCAAAAAGTCGTTGACGAGGCGGTTGAGCTTTGCCGTAACCGTAAAAAAGATGCAAAGCGGGTACTTGACCTTGGAGGCGGTCCCGGTAAATTTGCAAAAACATTTCTTAAAAAGGTAGAAAACGTTGTGCTATTCGACCACCCTAAGGTAATTGAACTTGCAAAAAACGTTTTTGGCTTGAAAGACTTGAAAGGGATAACTTTTGTAAAAGGTGACTTTACAGGGGCAGGATTTACAAAAAATCTTGGAAATTTTGACATTATACTTATGGGCAACATTTTTCACAGCCTTTCACCTGAAGAAAATAAAACGCTTCTTCAAAGGATACGAAAAATAACAAATCCCGGTGGAGTTGCCGCAATCATAGATTTTGTAAGAGGCAGAAGCTCTATGGCAGAGCTTTTTGCAGTTAATATGCTGGCAAATACTGAAGGAGGCGGAACATACACAGAGGCTGAGTACAGGGAGTGGCTCATAGAAGCAGGATTTGGAAAAATTGAGATTCATGACCTCACGCCCGGCACCGCCCAGCTGATAACAGGAATTTATTCCTCTTGAGGCTTAAGAAACCTCTCGTATTCCTTAATTGACTCTGCCTGGGCAGTTTTACGGACCAAATTTAGCTCATCAAAATGAAGCCCAACAAGTGATACAATATTAGAATCAATTGCAAAGTTTTCAACCATCTTTTTCAACACACCCAGCGTTTTATCTCTGGTCATCCCTTTTCTGTATGGACGATCCTCTGCCACAGCGGTAAAGACATCTGCCACCGCCATAATCCTTGAGCCAGGTGAAATGCCGGAACCTTTTATATGGAAGGGATAGCCATTGCCATCAAGGCGCTCATGATGAAAAGAAGCCCATTCATTAATTGTTTCCAGTCCGGGAATATTTTCAAGGATACGGTAGGTGTAATATGTATGTGATTGAATTCTGTTAACCTCTTCTTCAGTTCTTAATGGTCCGGTTTTTTCAAGAATCTCCACTGGCACTGCAAGTTTCCCCAGATCGTGAAGATAGCCGGCAATCCTCATCATTTTACACTCTCGTTCGGAAAAACCGGCAAACCCGGCAAGAGCTTCAGCACAGGCAGACACACCGCTTGAGTGAGTTGAAGTAAATCGGCTTCTAAAGTCAATGATGTGAGAAAACATCTTTGACAGGCTGAGAAGCCCTTCTATATCCAGTTTAATTGTTTTACATCCTATCTTATTAGATAGAATTGAACTTATAAACGAAGATGTAATATCAAACCAGAAGAATTGCTTCGAAGCCAGATTCTTAAAGGCATCAACCAGTTTCGGAATGAAAATTTTTCCTGACTTTTCCTCTATCTTCGTTACAATCGCATTAACCTGTCCAAGTATTTCCTTGTCCTTATTTATCAGCACAGCTATCCGGTCGGCAAGATTAAGTATATGGCTTCCTATCAGCACATCTTTTCCCTTAAACTCAGAGCCTTCCGCGTTACTCCACGGGACATGATGAAATCTTACAAGAGATGCCGGACCAAGGAGTGGCTCAAACATTTTAATCAGCAGATAACCGGTTTTTGCATGTTTATAGGGATCCACCATTTCAAACTGCAGGGTATCCAATTTTTCTTGAAGTGAAAGAGCGCCGCTGTCATGCAGGGCTCCCGCAAGAAGAATTTCACTTTGCTCATTTAAGGGCAAACCCTGTTCTTCTGCTATGCTGACGGCAATATAAGCCACCTGTTTGTGATGGTTAACAGTAACAGGGCTGATAATATCCATGGCGGCAGATAAGGAAGCCACCAGATCAAAGAGGCGGATTCTAGGCTCTTTTATCATTTCACTGCCTCCTGTACAACAATTAAAGTCAAAAAGGTAGTGGGAGAGCTAGTGTCTCGTCCCAGCAATATTTTTACAAAGTTATGCGAGGGATGAAGTCCCAAAGCAATCTCAAAACGGGATTTCCCGCTTCGCCCATAATGATAAACTTTGTAAGGTTATTCATAGGACGAGATACTAGCTCTCCATAAAAAAGGCAAAGCAAGGTGCGTCCCGACCGATTAGGGAGGGCTTGCACTGCAAGAGCACGGGTTTTGGCTGGAACTTCTTGGCGAGCATAGAAGGTTCCGCAAAACCCTGATTTCAAGGATGTAGTCGAGCGAGTAGCTCGGCGAGAGTGAAACGAAAAATTAAGCTTTGCCACTACAATATTTAACACTTTAAACAACGGGTTTTAGCGCTCCTTTATTGAAGCAATAAGTTCTGCAGGTGTAAGGATGGCAGTTCCAACTTTCTTGACAACCACTGCTGCGGCATGGTTGGAAAGGATTGCCGAGTCAAAAATAGAGGCTCCGGCGGCATGAGCAAGCGTCAGCACAGAAATGACAGTATCTCCTGCTCCGCTTACATCATAAACTTCACTTGCAATGGAAGGCACATGGTGAATCTCCCCGTTTTTAATGAAGATACTCATTCCATGCTCTCCACGGGTTATCAAAACTCCCTTGCAGGAAAGGTCCTGAATAATAGATTCCCCTGCACTGCAAAGACTTTCTCCGTTTTCAATGGTTATACCGGTGGCTAAGCCTGCCTCCAGTTCATTAAGAGCTACTATATCTATTCCGTGAAAATATCCGATATTTTCAGGCTTTGGACCTGCCGTCACTATTATATTTTTCCCTTTTGTTTCATCGAGAATTGATTTTATAAGATCTTTTGAGATAATCCCTTTATTGTAATCCGAAAAAATAATGGCATCAAAATGATTCATGCTGTCATGTATGTGAGCGATAAACTTTTTCTGTATCTCAGGTGCCAGTTTTTCGGATTACAATAAAGGGATTATCTCAATTTTTTCATTTCCTATAACGCCTGCCATTGTAACTGCTGCTCCAAGGGAAGAAAGGTTATTGGCAACATTGGCGGCACCGCCCGGGGTAAAAGTTCTGTATGAAACTTCCACTATAGGAACAGGCGCTTCAGGAGAAATCCGCTTGACCTTGCCCCAGAGCCATTCATCAAGCATGCAGTCGCCCACTACCAGGATGTGTTTGTTTTTAAAATTTTCTATTATTTTATTGTATCTTGTTTTCACAGTTCTACCTCTCTAAAAATAGCATTCACACCTTCATCCTTCCCCCTCCCCGGCTGGGGGGAGGATGAGTTTCTCGTTAGGCTCTCGTTCATGCGCTTGTATTACTTCTTCTCAATGTCTTTAAGTATCCAATCGGCTGCTTCTTCCAGAGTTCCGGCAACGTATTCGCAGGGATATGTCAGGGATTCCAGCGCTTGAAAAGTAGCTCTGCCTTCACCGGTAAGAATCAATATTGATTTACAGCCGGCTCTTCCACCCGTTTCAAGGTCGCTTGCTTTATCACCTACAATATAGGATTTTTTTAAATCCACTTTAAGTTTCTTTTCTGCTTTTTTTAACATGCCCGTCCTGGGTTTCCGGCATTCTTGCAGATTGCCATAATATCCAACCAGTGCATCCGGCAGATGGGGGCAGTAGTCTATATGATCAAAGCTAACCCCTTGTCTCCGGAGTTTTTTTCTGATATTTTCATGAATGTTATTAACTGTTGCCTCGTCAAAATATCCCCGTGCAACACCTGACTGGTTGGATATTATGGCAATCTGCAAGCCTCTTTCTTTCAATTTTTTTAAGGCTTTGGCGGTTCCCGGGCAAAATTTTATTAAATCCGGATCATTAATATACCCAACATCTTCTATTATTGTTCCGTCCCTGTCAAAAAACACTGCTACATTTTTCATCTTCTCCGT
>JAMDEM010000173.1 GCA_023486985.1 Bacillota bacterium | reverse complement strand
TTCCTGCTCCGCTCCATGCGGCACTTACAAATGCCTGGTAAAATAAAGTGGCAGTTATGCCCAGCACCACAAAAGCCACCAGAACCTCGATTAAGGTTAAGCCTTTATTTGATTTTTCTTTGCTGAAGAGGTTGATAAATTCTCACCCTGTTATGTTTTTTAATTTATTTTGTCATTGCAAGCAGAACAACCTAAAAGAGGAGCAATCTAAAAATGAGATTGCCACGACCGCTTCCATGCTATCGCAATGGCAAGCCAAGAGTCCGTGCTGCTAGATGGCGGGTTAAGGGAACGCACCATACTATCTCGAAGTGATGCTATTATTTTTGCGTTTGTATTAATAAATGAAGAAGCATCCCTTTATGGCAGATTCATTAATCCCCCCATCTTTATCAGTTTTGGCTGTAATCTGCTGATATATTCTGTCATCGAATAAATTTTTTACCTTGATTAAAGTGTAGAGAATATTTTTTGTAACATCAAGTTAAATAGGGTTACATTTTACAACTCAAATCGAATGTAAAATCAGCTAAATGTATATCCAGGATAGGGTGGAGAAGAGAATATGCTTGAAGTAATGCACTCAGACCCCGGCGGGTAATTAGGCATTAAGCGGCGAAGTGGAAATTGCAGATATGAAAACTTTCAAAGAGGGGAATTTTTTCTCAAGATATTTTTTTAATACAGGAAGAATGATTGTCTCTGTATGATAATGGCCGGCAGTAATCACCGCCAAGCCTCTCTGGCTTGCTTCCAGCGCTTCGTGGTATTTTAGTTCTCCTGTTATAAAAAGATCGACTTTCATTTTAAAAATTTTATTAAGAAGGCTTCCGCCGCTTCCGGTGCAAACCGCCGCTGTCTTTATGTTTTTTGAATGCTCCCCGCAATATCTGATATCGGCTTCATGCAGAACCTTTTTAACTTTTGAGATGACTTTTGAAAATTTTAACGGAGATGTAAAGACACCATAAACTCCCATGCCGCAGGATGGGCTTACGGATGAAGGAATAACGGGCCTAAGATTTTTCAAGCCAAGCATTGAAGCAAGAGTGCGGCTGGTCCCGGAAACGGCTGAATCAAGATTGGTATGAAGGCTGTAAAGATCTATGCCTGATTTAATTAAAAGATTTATTATTTTTCCTGAAGGCGTTGAGAAGTCAACGTTTTTTAAGGGCTTGTAAAGAAGAGGGTGGTGGGTAACTATTAAATCTGCGCCAATTTTTTTAGCTTCCTCAACTACCGGCAGAGTTGCGTCAAGGGAAAGAAAAGCTTTATTGACATTTCCTTTTTTCTGCCCCACCTGTAAGCCCACATTATCCCATTCTTCGGCGAGTTCAGGAGGGGCAAGTTCCTCCAGGGCGGAGAAGATTAAATTTTTATCTGCCATTTAAGCCTACCTTAACAGGATTTTAAAATAAACGAGAGACTGGATTGCCAGCTCTATGAAAACAATAGAAGCGCCGAAGGCGCAGAAGACTCTAAAAAGTTTGCTCAGGTTTTTTTGCAGGGCTGCCATAAAAAGAAGAAGGCATATTAAAGCAATAATTATCAGCTGGGAAAGGTGGAAGTTTAAATGTAAAACGGGGAGCCATTCGGGCCAGAGATAAGCCACGATTGACAACCCTATAAGGGCAAAAGTCAAGACTATGTTAAAAGCTATGGTTATCTTTTTCAAGTAACTCCCCCTGCCCCTCTTTAGCAAAGAGGGGAGAATTTGTTTAAATTAAGGGGAGAGGTCAGGCGGAGGGTGCTGCAGCCGGCACCACCTCAGCCAGTATCCTGTCCAGCTCCTCTCCTTCGAGAACTTCTTTTTCCAGCAGTACTTTTACTATTTTTTCAAGATTTTCCTTGTTCTTTCCGATAAGCTCTCTTGCCAGATTATAGCTTTCGTCAACGATTCGCCGGACTTCCTGGTCTATATGGTTAGCCACTTCTTCCGAATAGTTCCTGTCTTCCATTATGTCTCTTCCAAGGAATACCTGCTCGTGTTTTCTTCCAAAAGTAAGGGGTCCTAATTTTTCGCTCATGCCGTATTTACAGACCATTTCATGTGCAATTTCAGTTGCAACTTTTAAATCGTTTCCTGCACCGGTGGTAAGCTCTCCAAAGACCAGTTCCTCTGCAACTCTTCCGCTCATAAGCACAGCGATTCGGGCAAGAAGTTCACCCTTCTTGATTATGTATTTATCCTCTGTGGGAAGCTGCCAGGTGGCTCCAAGAGACATGCCCCTTGGCAGGATTGTTACTTTTCTCACCGGGTCTGCATGGGGCAGAAGCTTGGCAACAAGAGCATGACCTGCTTCATGGTAAGCGGTTACCTCTTTTTCTTTTTCGCTGATTATTTTGCTTTTTCTTTCAGGTCCCATTAAAACCCTGTCAATTGCTTCTTCGCACTCTTTCATTCCCACTTTTTCTTTACCTTCTCTTGCTGCAAGAAGGGCGGCTTCGTTTAAAAGATTTTCCAGGTCTGCACCGGTAAAGCCGGGTGTTCTTCTGCCAAGAACTTCCATGTCAACATCATCAGCAAGAGGCTTGCCCCTGCTGTGGACTTTCAGGATTGCCTGTCTTCCGGCTATATCAGGCTTATCAACCACAACATGACGGTCAAATCTTCCCGGTCTTAACAGCGCCGGATCAAGCACATCAGGCCTGTTTGTGGCGGCAAGGATAATTACTCCGGCATTTACCTCAAAGCCGTCCATCTCAACAAGAAGCTGGTTTAAGGTTTGCTCTCTCTCATCGTGGCCCCCGCCCAGTCCCGCGCCTCTCTGCCTTCCAACAGCGTCAATTTCATCCACAAAAACTATGCAGGGAGCGGTCTTCTTTGCCTGTTCAAAGAGGTCACGAACTCGACTGGCACCCACACCCACGAACATTTCCACAAAATCGGAGCCGCTTATGTAATAAAAAGGAACCCCTGCTTCACCGGCAATGGCTCTGCCGAGAAGGGTCTTCCCTGTTCCAGGGGCGCCAAGAAGAAGCACGCCTTTAGGAATTCTTGCACCAAGAGTCTGATATTTTTTGGGGTATTTGAGGAAGTCAACAACTTCTTTCAGCTCTTCCTTTGCTTCCTCCACTCCTGCCACATCTTCAAAAGTAACCTTGACACGATTGTCATTCAGAAGCTTTGCCCTGCTTCGGCCGAAAGAAAAAGCCTGGCTTCCGCCTGCCTGTGCCTGGCGGAAGAAAAATATAAATATGGCAACCATCAAAACCGCGGGAAGAAGATATATGAGGATGGCGGGCCATGGACTTTCTGAGGGAAGTTCGCCTTTGATTATGACATTGTTCTGTGTAAGAAAGTCAGTTGTTTTTCCTTCCGTATCCTCAAAGGGGATAAGCACCTTGAAATTTCCCTTACTGGTGTCTTTATATATTCCCTTTACTTCACGCCCCGATAGGACTGCTTCCTTGACTTCTCCGTTTTTTACAATTGTCTGGAATTCCGTGTAATTTATTTCTTTTGTTTGAATATTGTTTTTTACATATTCCAAAACCCAGATACCTATAAGGAAAATCAGGATTAAAGGAATAAGCTGTCTGATAACTTTCAAATAATAATCCTCCTTTTTCCAGAGTGATTATAACATAATAGGTAGGGCTTTACAACATGGGGCTATATCGGGCAGACTTCCCGTTTTAACACGGCAAGAAAGGGGAAATTCCGGTATCTTTGTTTGAAGTCCAGTCCGTATCCCACGACAAACCTGTCGGGGCAGACAAAGCCGTTATAATCAGGTTTTATTGGAACAGTTCTCCTGTAAGGCTTGTCAAACAAGGTGCATATTTTCAGTGATGCAGGATTCCTGAGCTTGAGAGTTTTTGTAATATAATGAAGTGTTTCCCCGTTATCTATTATATCCTCAACTATGAGAACATGCCGTCCTTCTATGGGAGCGTCAAGGTCTTTTAGAATTTTTACTTCTTCCGGCTGATCGCGGTATCCGTAACGGGTGACCACCATAAAATCTATGCTCGCCTGTATACTTAAACTTCTGGAAAGATCAGCCAGAAATATTATGGCGCCTCTTAAAACTGTTACAAGGAGCAAATCCTTATCAGCGTAATCTTTTGAGATTTCCCGCCCCATCTCCAGAACGCGGGCTTTTATCTGCTCCGCCGAAAAAAGAATTTCTTCAATGTCGGAATTCATCTTTATATTATTCTCCTTTATCAACTTTCAGGTGCAGGATTTCTTTTGTTTTTGAAGTTACCTTTGCCCTTTCATCAAGCCTCACGCCTGCAACCCAGAGAATTTTTTCCTCATCGCATATTATTGGAACTGATTCTCTCTGGCTGGCGGGAATCCTGTATTCCATCAAAAGTTCCTTTATTTTCTTTCTTCCGCCCATGCCGAGAGGCATGATTATATCGCCCGGCTTTCTAGCCCTTAGAGTCAGATTTCCTTTAATTGTATTTCTGTCAATGTAAGCATGGAAGGAATCAGATGTCCAGTCCATAGGCGGGTATTTGATTATTTCCGAAATAATTTTTAAGTTCCAGAATGGTATTTCAACCGTTCCGGGCACAGGAAGGGGAACATCGGGAAGCTTTGTCTTTGTCATGCTCCTTCTTATTACAAGATTGTCAAATTCCACTTCGGCGGAAATTCTCCCGGGGAGCGATATTTTTGAACCCGATTCTTTCCCGGCTAACTCCAGGAGACTGCCCAGATGAGAAAAAGTTATATCTTCAAGATTTCCTTTTACAGCCTGAAGGGCATGGCGGAACAACCTTTTTTTAAGAGGTATTTCAAGTGAATTAAACCCGGAGATTTTTATCTGTGCAGATTTGCCGGCAATGGTTACTATCGTTGAAGTTTCACTGACTTTTTTATCCCAGTATTCTTCCTCTTCCTGCCACCATTGAGCCATTCGTGCAAGGCTCTGCCTTATGCCGGGATTAAATTCTTTTTCAATGAGGGGCAGTAAGATATGCCTTATTTTATTTCTGAAGTAAGTTGCAGAAAGATTTGATTCATCAACCCGGAAGTCAATTTTATTTTCCATGAGATACTCTATGATTTCTTTCTTGGTGGTGTTTATAAGAGGGCTGATGAGGTGTCTTCTTGACGGCAGAATCCCTCTTATACCCGATGGTCCTGTGCCCTGCAGAATCCGCATCAGAATTGTTTCCACATGGTCATCCAGAGTGTGCGCGGTGGCAGCAACAGATGAGCCTGTTTCGCTCAGCGCTTTTTTGTAATAATGAAGCCTTACTTTTCTTCCTGCTTCTTCAAAAGAAATTTTCTGCCTTCTTGCATAAAGAGGAACATTAAAAGTATAAAGGGTAAAGGGCAGGGCAAGTTTCCGGCAGGATTCTTTTACAAATTCAGCGTCTTTTTCAGCCTCCGCCCCCCGGGAAAGATGATTAAGATGCATCACATGCAGGGTTATACCGAGGCTTTCCTTAAGGTTATTCATTATATTTAAGAGAGCCATGGAATCGGGCCCGCCGGAGCAGGCTATAACAATTTTACCTGGAGATTTTATCAGATGAAATTTTTCAATTGTTTTGTAAATCTTGTATTCCATTGTTTTCCACTTCTGTAACAAAAGTGCTGCATTTGATTCCAGCCGCAGCAAAGGTTTCTTTCATTGCTTTCTCAATCTGTTGTTCCCGTTTTACGGCAAAAGCGCCTACGGCAGAGCCGGATCCGCTTATAAAAGAGCCCAGTGCTCCTGCTTTTCTGGCGGCTTTCATTACATCAGCCATTGAGGGTACAAGTTTCATCCTGTAAGGCTGATGGAGCTTATCATCGGTAGCCTCTGCCAACACAGCCCATTTCTTGCTGAAAAAAGAAGTGACAAGAAGTGCAGTTCTTGAAAGATTAAAGACAGCGTCTTTAAAAGGAACGGTTTCAGGCAGAATGTTTCTGGCATCTTCAGTTTTTATTTTAATATCGGGCACGGCAAGAATTATTTTCAGTTCGGAGGAAACATTTGTGCTCATTATTATAGGTTCCGAATCCTTCATAGAGACAACGACAAAGCCGCCCATAATAGATGCCATAATATTGTCAGGATGTCCTTCCATTCTGCAGGCAAGGGGCAGAAGCTCCTCCCAGGAAATGGGGGAGCCAAGCAGTTTGTTTGCTCCTCCCATGCCGCAAAGAATGGCTGCTGCACTTGAACCAAGACCTCTTTCCAGAGGTATATCGTTTTGCAGTATTACCTTTAAGCCTTTAAGTTTTTTTCCTTGAGATGAATAAATCTTTTCAGCCGCTTTATAAACAAGATTACTGGAATCTTTCGGCAGAGATTCCTCTCCCTCGCCGTGAATTTTTATAGTTGTCGTTTCTGCTTCTTCCATTTGCGCCGTGTTGTAAATTTTAAGAGCCATTCCAAGGCAGTCAAAGCCGGGACCTAAATTGGCGGTGCTTGCAGATGCTTTTACAGTAATCATAGTTTTTTCTTGTTTATAATTTTTTTTATTCTTTTCTCTATCTCAGGGAAGGAATCGCTGATTTTTTCTACTGCTTTTGAATGAGCCAGAACCAGTTCCTGGTCTTTTAATCCGTTTCCGGTAAGGACGGCAGCAACCAGAGCATTCTTTGGAAAGAATCCCTGACCGGCAAGTTTTTGTATTCCGGCAACTGATGCGGCTGAAGCAGGCTCAACAAAGAGACCTTCCTTTGAAGCTAAAGTTCTATGCGCACTGATAATCTCCCTGTCAGAGACAGAGTCAATCAGACCTCTTGATTCGCGCGCCGCAGAAACCGCTCTTTCCCAGCTTGCAGGATTACCTATCCTGATTGCAGTTGCAATAGTTTTGGGGTTCTTAAAAATTCTGCCCTTGACTATCGGAGAAGCGCCTGATGCCTGAAAGCCAAGCATAACAGGTGTTTTTGCTGTTTTTTTGCTTTCGTAATAATCTTTAAAACCTTTCCAGTAAGCGGTTATATTGCCGGCATTGCCTACCGGGATGGCAAGATAATCAGGCGCGGTGCCGAGAGAATCACATATTTCAAGGGCGGCAGTTTTCTGCCCTTCAATTCTGTAAGGATTAAGAGAATTAACCAATGTTACAGGCATGGTGCCTGATATTTCCTTAACTACTGAAAGAGCTTTATCAAAATTCCCGTTTATGCTTAAAATAACAGCCGCTTTTACTTAAGAATCAGGG